>NZ_JAGWCT010000004.1:0-84986 GCF_020657815.1 Clostridioides sp. ZZV15-6597
AGATAATATCTTAAGGAGTATAGGTAAAGGGGACTCAGAAAAATAGAAGAAAAATATAAACAAATGTTAATGGCCACAAAACAAATAGTTAAAAAACATGATGATAAATTTATACATTCAATTTCTACATTACATAAAGATGAACACTTAACTGAAGAAAAACTTAATGAATTAGAAAATTGGGCAAGAAGCTGGAAAGATGAGGAGTAATGTATAAAATTATCTTAAAAAAGAGTTATCAGGTTTAAATAACTCTTCTCTACTTATCATTCTGATTTTTATTTAAATTTTTTATTAGAGCATATAAAACATCTGAAACAATCTTTAATCCTTTTGCATCTAAATTTTCTAGTCTTCCTGTTATATCATTTGGCAAATGATGCTTTGCATATTTAACAGAATCTTTAAGAATTATGTCTGATGTTGTATTCAATTCATTTACTATTTTAATAAATGTTTCTAGACTAGGCATTTTCTTACCTCATTCAATATTACTTAAATGATTATATCCTATATCAGTTTTCTCTGCTAATTCTTCTTGTAATTCCTAGTTCTTTTCTGCGGTCTCTGATTCTTTCTCCTAAATAATTTAAATTCAATTTATAATCTCCTATTTTTTATATAATTCTTATTAATTAGTATATATTTTAAAGACTCCATTTTTTAAAATCCAATAGGTCTAATTTAGCCCTCTCTTGTACTAAATTTCTTGGTATAATATTATCTCCTGTTGATGTAATTTTAGATATACTATTTTCAATTGTTTTATGATTATATCCATTTTTAATATCAATATTGATTGAATAGTAATCTACTACACCTGTAACACTTTCAAAAGTATCTTCACTTAAGATTAAATTAGGACTTAAAGAACTTCTTTCAAACCCATCATACATTTAATCATAAGAAACTATAGCTCCTATCTTAAATGTTTTGTAAAGATACTTTTCATTTAAATCCTCTAATTTATAATATTTATCATCTAATACTTTATTTTCTCTAAACTTAATAGTAACTGAATCTCCTGGTTGTATATTGACTACACTTTCTCCTTGAAGCAATACTCTAATACTTTTATTGTTAGTCTGTGGAATATATAAAATTGCATCTGCATGCTCTTTCATATCTTTAATATTTATATCTCCTTTTATCGTATATCTTTTTAATTTATTTAAAGCTGAATCATTATATCCCCTCAAACTATTTTTTAGAATAAGCTCATTTGTATTTTTATCTTTATCCAAATAGGAATTAAAGTACATATCCTTAACACCTAAGTTTAAATTGTTAAAATATTTTTGATTTTTTATATCCTCTTCATTTAAAATCATTTTTGATGGTATTAGTTTACAAGTATCTATATCTTTTATGCCATCTAGTTTTTTAAGTTTATTTAGATAAGTTTCTGATATTCCTTTTGATTTATTCTCACTATATACATCTATTTGGAAATCAGAATTAGAGTGCAATTCCCAGTTTTGATAATTCCCTCTTTCTTTTTCTATTGAAAGTTTGTATGATAAAACGATAAATGTTATTCCACATATACTTAATGAAAGTAATATAATTAAAAATGTCTTTTTATTTCTAAATATATTTTTAAAAGATAGTGCTATATATGTTTTCATAAATTTCCTTAAAGTGGTTATTGATATAATACTTTTTTCTAAATTTGCAGTACTAAGCCTTTTATTTATTCCATCTATAATTGAAATCTTTCTTATTTGTTTGTATAATAAAACTGATATTAAAAGTATTATAATGCTGATAAATAATATTGATATTAAAATAATAGATATTGGTATAATAACTTTAAGTTCTACTAATGTTCCATGAATTATTATATTTGTATTAACCTTATTTGATATATTATTTATACCAAATACTCCTAAAAACCCAAATACTATACCTATAGGTATAGAAATTATGTACATAAATATAAGTTCAATAAAAACAAGCTTAAAAATATTATAATTATTACATCCAACAGCCTTTAAAATGCTATAGTCTTTGATTCTGTTATATATTGAAATGTTAAAAATACCATATATAATCAATCCATATATAGAGCTTATTATAAACACAAATTGTAAATCATTAAAATTAATTTTGTTATTTATATTTTCTAAACTGATAATATCACTTTGTGAGTGAACATTTTCTCTTGGAATGTTAATCGAAATTGCTATTTTTTCTATTTCTTTTTCTATATTGACGTGTTGCTTAAACTCTATATATGCAAATATTTCATTGATAGCTTTTTCCTTAAAGTTTAAGTATAAATTCCTTCTTCCATACAATTTATTTGAAGCTATATCATTTAATATACCTACAATAAAAAAATTTTCTTCTTTGTATTTTCCATCATTATCATTAACTTTTAAAGTAATTTCTTGATTTAACTTAAAATCCAATCCTAATAGCTTTAAAATCCAGTCATCTACAACTATTTCATTTTTATTTCTTGGCAATCGCCCTTCTTTTATTTTAGATCCACTCAATAAGTAATCATTATTTGCACTCATTATATCTATATTTTGCTTTTCTTCTTTTGAAGTTTGATTATATAAATATTGTAATCCTATGTGTTCAATACTACTATTTGATTGAATTTTATTTAATTGTTCTTTATTAATTCCATTAAATAAAACATGATAAGGTCCATTTTTATATTTTAATGTCTGTAAATCTAAATTATTATTAGTATATCTAAGAACACTCGTTCCAACTATTGACATTAAAGTAAAAATACTACTATATTTTTCATATTTAAAATGAATTCACTATTTCTATTAATCTAATTATCTAGATTTAAATAATCTGATATATCATAAAAATGAATATTAAAAATTGTATAAACACCATTCTCTGAGTACACATCAATCTTATGCCCTAAATTATCCAACATCTTTTTTGCAAAGTATAATCCCATTCCAGTAGATTTATACAATCTATTTCTTCCATTTGTTCCTGTAAATCCTTTATCAAAAATTCTACATGTATCCTCTTCATTTATACCAATGCCATAATCTTTTATAGATAACACTACTCCGTTTTCTAATGGTTTTGCATTAAATTCAATTTTACCAACTTCTTTTGAGTATTTTATAGCATTATTAATAATTTGGTCTAAAATATATGCTATACATTTAGAATCCGTGTAAACAGTATAATTTAAGTTGTTTAAACTAACTTCAATATTGTTTTTTATGAGTAAAAACGAGTTATTCTTTATAGAGGATTTTATTAATTTTTCTAAATTAACTTTATTCATAAATATGTCCTCAAATATACTATTACTTCTACTGCTATATAAAATAGAATTTACTAAAAAGTTTATTTTTGCAATTTGATTCTTAATATCTATACTATCTTCTATATTATTTAATCTATCTGTAATTATACTCAAAGATGATATTGGAATCTTTATTTCATGAACCCATTTAGCTATGTATTCATCCAATTCTTTTAGAGATTGTTTGTAATTTTTTGTATCATCATTGTTCTTTGATTTCAAATTTTCAATAATATCTCTTATGATATTTTCTTCAAAGGACTGTCCACTAATCAAGTAGTTGTCTATATCATCATGATTTTCTAAACACTTACATAAATCTTTATAGCTATTTTTAAAGTTTATATAATCTACAATAAAAAATACTATTATTATGAGTAAAGCTAAAAAATCTAAGTATATTAACTCTGCATATTGATTCTCAAATATATTTATAGCAAATAAGTAAATATTTATTATACTAATGATAATTAAAAAAAGTACAATATACTTGAATCGGTCTTTTAAATATTTTACTATCATTATATTGTATATCCTATTCCTTTTTTAGTTTTTATAAAATCATCAAACCCTAACTCTTTAATTTTACTTCTTAGCCTATTCATATTTACTGTAAGAGCATTATCTGTAACAAACTCATCATTATCCCATAGAGTCATCATAAGACTTTCTCTTGATACAACTTTATTTTTATTTTTTAATAATAAAGTTAAAATTTTTATTTCATTTTTAGTCAATTCTATATCTTTTTCCTTGTACTTGTTCTTTATGATTCCTTTTCCCACATCAAACATCAAATCTTTGTAGTATAGAACACTATTAGAGTCGCTATAATTGTAAGCTCTTCTTATTATCCCATTTATTTTGGTAACTAATATATCTATAGAAAATGGTTTTGTAATATAATCATCTCCTCCATTATTTATTCCCATTATTAAATCCATATCAGAATCTCTTGATGAAAGGAATATTATTGGAACATTTGAAACAGACCTTATTTTCTCACACCAGTAAAATCCATTATACAGTGGTAAATTAACATCCAAAAGTACTACATCTGGCTTTTTATCTATAAATTCTTCTAAAATCAGTTCAAAATTATCAATTACTTCTACTTTAAATCCCCATCTTTCTAATGCCAAAGCAATTTCTTTTGATAAATCAATATCATCTTCTATTAATAAAATTTTATACATTTATGTAATCTCCATTATTTTAATATTTTCTTATAATATAAATTATCTCTATCATATCATATTTTGTATACATTTATTAGTCAAACGACTTAGACCTAATTAATAAGGTGCTGTCTCAAAATAGATATATGCCTCTTTTTCATTTTTGAAATGATGAAAATATATTTGATTTTATACAAAAAAGAGTGCCTCATGAACTAAAAAGTTCATTTTGAGACACCCCCTTTGTTTTAATAGATTTGTTGATTAATTTTCGTATATTACCTTCTTAAACTTATTAACAGATACTGCTCCATATATTATAAATATTATTAAGCATATTACTAAGCTCAATATATATATACTAAATAAATCAGCCATTAATAAATTACCTGCTAGTCTTAATGCAAAGTAACTTGATATTGTTGCACTTAACATTGGTAAAGTGTAAAATATGGCTACTTCTTTAAATACAGCTTTATTTATTTCTTTTTCTGTAGTTCCTATCTTTAATAAAGTTTTATATTTATCTCTATCTTCATAAGCATCACTATATATTTTCATGTATATTATACTTCCAGCCACAAGCGTAAATACTAAAAATAAAAATACAAGCACTACATATGCAAATTTCATCCATTGACTTTCGTTTTGAGCTTTATATCCATTTCTCATGTAGCCACTTTTCATACTTAAATTTTTTTCAATATTATCAAACATCTTTTGGCTATTTTCTTCATCAGATACTTTTGCTCCATAGAAATATATTGCTTGTCCTTTGTCTTTTAACTTAGAGTAGATGTTATCATTCACTACTATAATACTGTCATTAATCCCTGTTCCTAATACTGGTACTTTTACTTCCCCTTTTGTAATATTATATACTTGTCCATCAATGTTCACACTGGTTTCTTTTTTAGCTAATGTTACTATCGTTTGAGGACTTTTTAACTGTATTACATTATTTCCTTTAACTAATTTTTCGCCATACTCTTTTAATTCTTTCTCATTTCCATTTACTTTAAGAGTATTGTAAAAATCACTGTATTTCATTATTGTATTTAATTTATCATAATCATTTTTGCTATCTGGATTTTCTAAAGCAATTAGTTCTGGATTTACTGAATACCTTATATTATTAGTGTCTTTGATTATATCTTCTATTTGTTTTCTGTTTACTTCATTTCTATCTGTTGAAACTATACTAACAGTATATACATTTCTTTGTTCTTGAGCATTTTGTTGTAGATGTTTTATAGCAACTGATGCACCAAGGGTTGATATTGTAGTAGTTATAATTATAGCTATTATAGAGTAAGTTTTATAGTTTTTATTTAATCTGTAATTTATATTGTTTATAGCAATTATATTATTTCCATTAAATAATACTTTTTTATTTTTCATTATCATATGAAATACAACAGGCATAACTGATTTAAATAGACCATAAGTACCTATTATTATTATCACTATAACTGCCATTACACTAGTTATGTTTCCAGAGCGTATATCCATAGAAAGATAATAACCACATCCTAATACTAAAGTTGATATTATGGCTAATATGTATAATCCTATTCCTACTTTTGGTATTTTGTCTTGCTTCTTAGATGTGTTAATTAGGTTTATTACACTACTTCTACATATTGTTACAAAACCTTTTATAGTCATTATCATAAATATAGAAATAAATATCAAACTGGCATACATTATAGCTTTGATACTAAGCCCATTGGATACATTTATATCAAATCCAGATAATTTTATTATCACTACCTGGAAAAATCTAGATGTTATTATCCCTATAAGTATCCCTGTTATACAAGAGCTTATTCCTATAAGCATATTTTCTACAAAATATATTTTTCCTATAGTATATAAATCCAACCCCATAAAAGATAGTATTCCTATTTCTTTTGACCTATTTTTAAAGAATATATTTGTTGCATACCATATAAAGAAAAATAAAAATACTGATAATATTATTATTACAGATATTAACACTGATAATGTGAATTTCTGATTTTCTCCTTGCAATACATTTATGGCATCACCATATCTTAGTAATTCAAAATTAGTCAGTACAACTACTGAAAAGACCATAGATATAAAAAATGCCAAATAAGTTCTTATATTACTTTTAAAATTATTATAAGCAATCCCAAGTACACTCACTTACATTTCACCTCCCATAGAGGCCAACATATCCATAATTTTTCCATAAAATTCTTTTCTACTACTTCCTTTGTTTAATTTACACTTTATAGTTCCATCATTTATCATATATACTTCATTTGAATAACTTGCTGTTAGAGGGTCATGTGTAATCATTATAATAGTAGCATTATTTTCTTTATTTATCCTTTCTAATGAGTTTAAAAGTTCATAAGCTGATTTAGAATCTAAAGCACCCGTTGGTTCATCTGCAAATATTACTGCTGGGTTTGTAATTAGTGACCTTGCTGCTGCACCTCTTTGTTTTTGACCACCTGATAATTGGTATGGATATTTATCTAAATGATTTTCTAATCCAAATTTTTTGGCTATAGAAAATACCTTATCTTCAATTTCCTTACTTTTCTTTTTCCCTAACGCCAGAGGAAGTGCTATATTATTCATGAGTGTCATATTATCTAGTAAGTTATAGTCTTGAAATATAAATCCTATTTTTTCTCTTCTTAATTTCGATAGTTCATTATTTTTTACTTTCGATATATCAATCCCATCGAGTATTATTTCTCCTGAGGTTTGTTTGTCAAGCGTAGACATTAGATTAAGTAATGTTGTTTTGCCTGCACCTGATGGCCCCATTATTGCTATAAAATCACCTTCATTAACTGTAAGAGATATACTTTTTAGTACATTTGTTTTAAATCCTTTTATACCGTAATCTTTTGATATATTCTTTATTTTTAATATTTCTTTCATAATTAATAACCTCCGTTTGCTCACTTCTTAGTATATCTTCATTTTAAAGGTTTTGTACGGTTAAATCCTTATGTAAATATTACATTTTGCCTACCAATATTACACTTTTGTAACATAGAAAGGTTATTAATAAATATGTTTCTTAAATTTTTACTTATATTAATTTTTTAATGCTGAAAATGCCATTTCCTTATTAAATACTCATCATATATATTTATTTTATTTTTATATTCAATACTTCTAAATGCTTTGCTTATATTATTTTCTGTCATTTTAGATTTAAAATATAATTTTTAGCATCCTCAAAGTTATCAAATATTCTAAAATTGTTTGATTTATTTAACTCTAACATTAATTCTGAAAATCTTTTATTTATCTTATTTTCATCACTTCGCCAGAATGTAAAATCAACTTTCAACCACTTTGGTTCCAAGACATTTCTAAAAATATCACTAATTTTACTTAATGCAATTTCAGCATTAGGATATTTTATAACCTGTAACATTTGTAATCCCTGATATATGTTCTGTTGCTCCTCTTTAGATAACAATGATTTGTCGAGAGCATGTCCGTCTATTAGCGATATTCCCCCACCTGTTCCCTTTGTGGATATGATAGGTATTCCGGCAATAGACAGAGTATTGATATAGCGGTATATTGTTCTTGTTGATACATTAAAATAATCTGCCAATTCTTTAGCTGTTATATGTTCATGATTGACTATATAAAAAAAATTTGTACTAATTTCCTCCTTTCTGTTGCCATATGAAAACGCCACCTATAGTCTCTACTTAGGTGGCGTTATTCACTGGTTGGAAATCTATTTTTACTTGTTCTTATATATTTGCCTTGGTCAAGTGATGGGAGTAATATAACTTCTCAAACCATTGATTTTTTAATTCTATTCTATCCAGCATAAAGTAATATTTAATTGTTATTTAATAATTGATATTTTCAAGTTTCAATACCTTTTTTATACTGTTATCATCTTTAAAATTTATCGTTCTTTTACAGTCTTTTACTTTAAACTCAGGAATAGTTTTAAATTCTTCATCACATGTTCCGTCTTTGTTTAAATACATACAGCTTGACATTCTAACTATTAAACCACTATTTTTTAACTCAAACAACACAGGGTCTATTCCTCCACCATCACCTCCAGTAGTTTCTCCTACTAAAGTTGCAAGCTTAGTCTCTTTACAAAACATAGAAAACGACTCTGATGATGAGTATACTTTTTCGTCTATAAGTAAGTATATATTACCTTGAAATTTTAAATCATTATTAGTATTTATAGTATAAGAAGTCTTTTCAAAATCACTAAAATTTTTTAAAGTTTCTTCTGGTGCATTTTTCTTTACACCTACTGGTAGATTTTCTATAGGCTCTAACTTTATATTTCTTGCATTGGTGTATTTTTTAACTATTTCATTATTATTTCTATAGAGTCTATAACCCTCTATTTTTATATCATTTTTTATAAGTTTAGATACAATTCCTTTCCAATATCTGTCACTTCCCCCTGAATTTCCTCTTATATCAATAATTAAAGCTTGATGTTTTTCTAAATTATTAATATAATCTCCTATAATTTTTAAATCCTTATCTATTGACCCATTTTGTGGCGACATTGCAGGTAAATACATGTATCCAACCTTGCCTTTAATTATATCTTCTAAAATTAGTTCTTTTTTCACAAAAATATCATTTGGCATTTTTATCTTAGTATTTATAGAATCATATCTATCTACAACTTTTTTATCATTAAGAAAGTCATACCAATTATTATTAGAGTATGATTTTTTAAAAAGTTCATATCGGTTTTTATTATCTATTAATTCAGTATGTTTATTGTTTAATTCAGATAATATAGATGACATTTTTTCTATAAATTCTTCATCACTTTCAGTATTTTTAATTCTTTTTATATACTTATCCTCATTTTCTAACCAGTCAATATTATTAAGTCTCTTATTTACATCTAAGTAAGGATACCCCGTTTTTATAACATTATATACATATTTAAAGTCATCTACCTTTTCTTTCTCAGATAGTTGCTTCTTTTGGGAATAAGTAGAATTACCTAGTAAAATTATAGATATACAAATAATTCCTAAAAACAATATTTTCTTTTTCATATAATTCTCATCAACTTTCCAGCTTCATATTTTAATATATTATATTATTATAAATATTTAGAGTAATACTTATATATTATATTTCATTATAATTTATATATCCATAAATATATTTTAAATTTATTATTCTATAGTTTTATCAAAGGAATTCTAATCTGTATTTATATATTAATAAACAAATTAATAATAACTTTTGCCACTAACTTTTAACTGTACACAATGTATTTCTATATAACAAAAAATATTTAGATATATATTTATATAATCTTTATTAGTGTAACCACTTATCTCATTATATATATATTTCTCAAAACTACTAACTAAAACAAACATCATTCAAAATTATTGTAAATAAAAACGTAGGAAGATTTATCTAACAAAAATCTCCCTACGTTCTTATTTACCCTATTTTCCTTTTTAGTTATTCTTCATCTAATACTGTTATCCATATTTTCTTTATGTAAAGCAACTCCACTAGTAACTATACATATATAGCTTCTTGATAAGTTTATTATAGCTTATTTTTTACTTAGTGTTATATATCTTTTATCTCAAAGGTATTTGAAAACTCACTATAAATAGAAAATCTTTCAGACAATTTTTTACTGATAAAGAATGCTCTTATTTATATTTTTTTAATAAAAACTATAGAATACTCCATAGTTTTTATTTAATCATCTAAGATTTATAACAATACAACTACTTGTTACAAATTGTATCAACTTCATATATATACCTATTAAGCATATTTTCTAACATTTCTTGTCTTCCCGACTTATTCTTTATAGTTGGCATTTGTAGTGCATAAGCTTCTAAATCCTTAAATCCAACCTTACCTTCTACTATGTCTTTACCTATACCTTCACTAAAGCTTCTATATCTATCTTTAGTAAAGTTTTCAAATACCTCATCCTCTAATAATTTATGAGCTATCAATAATCCTTTTGCAAATGTATCCATTCCTGCAATATAAGCTAAGAATAAATCTTCTACTTCAAAAGATGCTCTTCTTACTTTAGAGTCAAAGTTAAATCCACCTGGTGCTATTCCACCTTGTTTTAACACTTCATACATTGCAAGGGTTGCATCATATATGTTTGTTGGAAATTGGTCTGTATCCCATCCTAATAATAAATCTCCTTGATTTGCATCGACACTTCCTAAAACATTGTTTATTCTAGCTATATTTAATTCATGTTGGAAAGTATGACCTGCCAGTGTTGCATGGTTTGCTTCTATATTCAACTTGAAATATTTATCTAAATTGTACTTTCTTAAGAATCCTAAAACTGTAGCAGTATCAAAATCATATTGATGTTTAGTAGGCTCCTTTGGCTTAGGTTCTATTAAGAATTGTCCAGTAAATCCAATTTCTTTAGCATAATCTACAGCCATTTTTAGAAATCTTGCAAAGTTATCCATTTCAAGTTCTGTATTAGTATTAAGTAAAGTTTCATAACCTTCTCTTCCACCCCAGAATACAAAGTTTTCTCCACCTAAATACTTAGTCACTTCCATAGCCTTTTTCACTTGAGCTGCTGCATAAGCATAAACATCAGCATTACAAGTTGTAGATGCCCCATGAACAAATCTTGGATTGCCAAACATATTAGCAGTTCCCCATAACAACTTTATGTCTGTTTCTTTCATTTTAAGTTTTATGTACTCAACTATTTCATCTAATATTTTATTTGTTTCAGCTAAATCTTTTCCTTCTGGAGCTATATCTCTATCATGGAAACAGAAATACTCAATTCCCATCTTAGTCATAAATTCAAATCCTGCATCAACTTTAAACTTTGCTATTTCCATTGGATTTGTCATGTTATTCCAAGGTCTATCTACTGTACCTACTCCAAATGGGTCGTTACTTTCTCCACATAAAGTATGCCAGTAACTCATTGCAAACCTTAAGTGCTCTTTCATAGCCTTATTGCCTACTACTTGTTCAGGATTGTAGTATCTAAATGCTAACTCATTGTTAGATTTTGGTCCTTCAAATTTTATCTGTCCTATTCCTTCAAATATCTCACTCATTTTATATCCTCCCAATGTTTTACACACATGATATATGTAATATTTTTTCTTAATTTAAAATTATCTTTTATTTTTATCTTTATCTTCATTTTTAAGCTGTCTTAATTATTTATCTTTAAAATTAACTGCTTCATCTAATAACTTAAAATCTTCTTTCAAAGATTTATATATTTTTTTATACAATTTGTGATATCTCTTGTATATGTCCACACTTTCACTTATTGGCTCTAATTTAGTTGAAGCTTTTATTATAATATCACAAGCTTTTTGTACATTTTCGTATATTCCAGCTCCTACTAATGCAAGAATTGCCACTCCAAGTGCTGGTCCTTCACTTGAGTTTATAGTATATACATCTTGATTAAACATATCTGCCTGCATCTGTCTCCAGACTTTACTTTTACCTCCTCCACCAGAGGCCCTTACTTCATTAACTTCTATATTAAGACTTTGTATTATATCCATACAGTCTTTTAAACTGTATGAAACACCCTCCATAATTGCTCTTGCCATTTCTTTTTTAGAGTGCATTGGAGATAATCCAAAGAACACTCCTCTAGCATAAGGGTCAAGATAAGGAGTCCTCTCTCCCATCATATATGGTAAGTAAAGTAATCCATTACATCCTGATGGCACCTGACTTACTTGCCCATTTATAATTTCATATACATCTTTCTCTAAAGATTTTGAAATTTCTATTTCTATTTGGCAGAAATTATCCTTAAACCATTTTAATGATAATCCTGCTCCTTGAGTAACGCCCATAACATGCCATGTATTTGGTACTGCGTGACAGAAAGTATGAACTCTACCTTCTTTATCAATTTTAGGTTCTTTTGTATATGCAAATACCACCCCTGATGTGCCAATAGTAGATGAAACTACACCTTCTTCAACTATTCCATTTCCTATAGCTCCTGCTGCTTGGTCTCCAGCTCCACCTACAACTATTGTTCCTTCCTTAAGTCCTGTTAAGTTTGCTACCTCTTTAGTCACATATCCTGTAATTTCTTGAGATTCATAAACTTTACCTAAGAGGTTTTTATCTATATTTAACTTTTCAAGTACTTCATCACTCCAATTTCTTTTACTTATATCAAGTAACTGCATACCACTTGCATCTGATACTTCTGTAGCATACTCTCCTGTCAACTTGTATCTTATATAATCTTTTGGAAGAAGTATTTTATTAGTATTTTCGTAAATATCAGGTTCATTATTTCTAACCCATAATATTTTTGATGCTGTAAAACCTGTAAGTGCTGGATTAGCAGTTATTTCAATTAATCTTTCTTTTCCCACTAAATCAGTTATCTCTTCACATTCTTTTATTGTACGTTGGTCACACCATATTATAGAGTTTCTTAATGTATTACCTTCTTTATCTAGCATAACTAGACCATGCATCTGTCCTGATAATCCAATTCCTTTTATATATTCACTACTTATACTTGAACTTTGAATTACATGTCTTATAGATTCTACTACAGCTTCCCACCAGTCATTAGCATCCTGCTCTGCCCAGCCTGATTTCTCTTGTATAAGAGGATATTCATATGTACAGCTTTCTATAGTATTTCCTAGTTTATCAAATAAGACAGTTTTAGTACCTGATGTACCAATATCTACACCTAATACATACTCCAATTTAATCCCTCCTTGAGATAGTGCTTAAAATTATCGTTTTCCTATTCCAATTTTTTTATATTTAGATATATTTTACTTGCTTTATTTTTGTTAGTATATTAAACTAACTTATGAACTAATAATAAAATATTTAATTATCTTTGTCAATGCAAAATAACCTTTTATTTTTAACTAAAAAGTATTACAATATTATTTTAAGGAGGAATATCAAATTGGTTACTGATAAATACACTATTCGAGAAATGAACGAAAGATTGGTACTTGAACAAATTATAAAAAATCAGCCTATTTCTAGGGCGAGTATCGCGTCTACCATAGGATTAAACAAAGCAACTATATCCGCTATTACCAAAAAGCTTATTGATGAATCTCTAGTCCATGAAATAGGAATTGGAAATAGCACTCATAGTGGTGGAAGAAAACCCATACTTTTAGTATTTAATAAATGTGCAGGTATTTCTTTAAGTATGGATATTGGATATGACTATATATTTTCTTCTTTATCTTATTTAGATGGAACTATTATAAAGTCAAAGAATTTGACAGATATACAGATAAATAAAGATAATGTCATACAACTAATAGATGAAGTCATAAATAGTTATAATATATCCAAAATAGACACTCCTTATAATGTAATAGGATTCACTCTGGCTATACATGGGATTACTTGTGAAAATAAAATACTGTTCACTCCATATTATAATCTTAATGAGATTGATTTATATAGTATCCTTAGTGAAAAATACGACTTCCCTATTCATATAGAAAATGAGGCAAACTTAACAGCTTTAGCTGAGAGTACTTTCTCAACTGTACATAATTCACTACTTAGTCTTAGTATTCACAGTGGATTTGGTTCAGGCATTATAATAAATAATAAATTATATAGTGGTAGAAATGGTATGAGTGGCGAAATTGGTCACACTATTATCATGCCTAATGGTAAACCCTGCCCTTGTGGAAACCTTGGATGTTTAGAACAATATTGTTCAGAGAAAAAAGTATTTGAACAACTTTCTACTTTAGAAAATATCCCTAAGATGGATTCTAATATGGTAAAACAGCTATACTATGCAAATAATCAAAATGCTAAAAAAGTTATTCAGGATTTTTGCAGTTACTTATCAATAGCTATAAATAACGCTATTGCAACTTATGCTCCTGAGATAATCTATTTAAATAGCCAAATAATTAGAGATATACCTGAGATATTACAGATTACAAAAGATATGTTAGTTAGTTCTTTTAACAAAGGTATAAATATAGAAATTTCATCATTAGGGTCTGAGGCATCTCTATATGGTGGTTCTGCTGTAAATATTAAGAGCTTTTTAAATATACAAAATTTAACTTTGATGAACGAAATAAATGAAAAAATAGCTGTACTATAATATTAAATAATCTGTGAACTAGCTTATTTAAGCTAGTTACATTTTTTAATATCTAAGTGAATCGATACCTATTATTTTTACTACAAATGTAATAGAACACTAGAAAAGACAACTACATCTAAATCAACATTTACAACAGATGAATCACTTCATAAGTCACTTTATTTAATAGCTTCAAGATTATATATAAGTGAATTCAAAGTTTTAGAACCTGACCTAAAGTATTAAATCGATTAAATATTCATCTTAATGAAATATTAGTTACAGTCATTATTAAAGTCAAAAAAATTAAGAATAGCTTTATATAGATGCTATTTTTATAAAAATAGTAATAATCTTAAATAAGGGTTATGACTACATAGCCATAACCCCTTTAAAGTATAAATTCTAAAATTAAATTTATTCTGGAGTTTACACAAGATTATTTATATTCTCTTTCTCAGAAGTTGTACATTAATTAAATATTAATATGAGATTTCTATTCATCATCAGCTAATAAATTCATTGTAGGTTCAACTATAGAAATATTGTCTTTACCTATCTTCTCTAACTTTACTGCTAGTTCTTTTGCATCTGAAAAAGCTGATTCAATAACCATACCTAAATTTAGCCCTGAAATGATTTTAATTCTACTATCACTATTGGCTTCTAATAAAGCGGCATTGCATGGCGTCCCACCGATTAAATCTACCATTATAATTATTTCTGAACTTTCTTTATATACTTCTAAAGCTTTTTTTAGTTTTTTTATTGTTCCTTCAATTCCATCATCTTGCTTCATATTTACTGTAGGATAGTCTACAGAGTCCCCTATTATCATTTTAGCAGCATTCAAAACTTCTTCAGCCATATTTCCATGACTCATCAAAATAATACTATTCACTTTAATACACCTCTCTAATTTTATAAAATATCTACAAGATAAGTTTTCTTATCATCAGGCGTCATTATAGTTGTAATTTCAATTCCTTCATCTAGGAGTTTTCTAAATGCTTCTTTCTCTTCTTCAGTAACACTGATATTAGGTTTTAACACAGTTGTATTCTTTCTACTTGACATATTTCCAACATTTATATTATGTATCTTTAATCCTGCTTCTATAAACGGAATAAGGTCAACAGGAGACTTTACAATTAACAATACATTTTGTCCTTCATACTTACCAGCAGTAATATTTTTTATAGCAGTTTCTTCTGTAATTATAGATGATGCTATTCCCGCAGGTGTCGCCATTCTTAGAACTTGTTTTTGAACAGAATTATTGGCTACTGCGTCATTTACTACCATTAATCTTGTAACGCCTAATTTATTACTCCACATAGTTGCAACTTGACCATGAATTAAACGGTCATCTATACGAATATTTTTAATTCCTTTCATTTCCATATCTAATATCACCCTTTCCTTATTTTAAAATACCTAACGCATATAGAATTATTGAAACCACCATTACACCTAAAATTAAGTATATTGGTTTTATATTTTTTTTAAGAGCCCAATAAACAATAACAACTAAAATTGCAGGAATTAAACCAGGCATAATTTGGTCTAATATTTCTTGACCTTTCATTGTAAAATCACCTTGCTGAAAGTTAAGAGCAACATTAGCTTTTACTACTGAAGGTATTAATGCACCTACAACCATCAATCCTAAAATAGATGTACTCTCAGTTAATATTTTTAAACTTTTTTCAATTGAAGATATTAGCTTAGTCCCTGATGTATAACCAGCATTAAACAGCGGTATACTTAATAGTTTCAATGCTACACTTACTATAATCCATAATAAGATTCCAAAAGGACTTCCATCTATCGCCATATTAGCTGCTATAGCTCCAAAAATTGTCCATGGAATAACGACAAACAAACTATCTCCTAGACCTGCTACTGGCCCCATCAATCCTGTTTTAATTGAAGTAACAGCCTCCTCAGTATCTTCACTTGATAATTCCTCCATAGCTACATTAATACCCAAAATATAAGGAGCAACCCATGGATTAGTATTAAAAAATTGTAAATGGTTTAATACAGCATTTTGAAGTTTTTCTGGCTTATCTTTATATACTGTTTTTAAAAATGGTAATACTGCATAACAATATGCTAAAGCTTGCATCTTCTCATAATTTGAAGAAACAGAACTGGTAAAAAACCAACGCCATAAAACACTTTTTTTAACTTTTTCATTTGATTTATTTAATGACACATTATCACTCATCTTCATCCATACCTCCTACTACAGTATATTGTTGTGCTTGATTTTCCACATTCTTTTTATAAATTATAAGTGCGATTGCTCCTCCGATTAAAGCCACACCTAATAATGGTACTTTCATATAGACTGCTAAAACAAATCCAATCACTAAATAACTAAAATACTCTTTTGCAGGAAGATATCTAAGTAGTAATCCTATTCCTACTGCTGGAAGTAATCCTCCAGCTACTGTTAAACCACCTGTTAACCATTCAGGTGTATATTTTAAAATAGTATCAACCAAGGAAGGCCCAAATATTACAGCTAGAGCAACTGGAATACCCGTTGTAGCTGCTGTTAATAATACTCCTAACATTTGCATATATGTTATGTTTTTATAATTTCCTTTTTTAGCTCCATCTTCTGCTTTATGAACTAGCCATATACCAATAGTATTTCTAAGGACATCCAATTGTACCATTAACAAAGCAACTGGAATACCTATAGAAATTCCTACAGATGCTTCTTGATTAGTCGTAATAGTTATAAACGTAGCTACTATACTTGCTGTTTGATAATCAGGAATGGATGCTCCACCAAAATTACTAATCCCTAATGATAGTAATTGTAATGTACCCCCAATATATAAACCTGTATTTATATCACCTAATATAAGACCAGTAATAAAACCTGCTGTTACTGGCTGATATGTCCCAAACATTGTTGAATTTTTTTCATAGTTTATAAAAAATCCATATAGTACGATTAATAATAATTGCCATAATTGTGGCTCCATTATGATTTCACCTCACTCAAAATATTTTTTAGTTCTTCAAAATTATGCTTAGAATTTTTATTTAAGAAGATAGGAATTTCTTCAAGTGGGCATTCTATTTCATAAACTTCTCCACCTGCATAACTAATTCCACTAAATATATTCTCCCATGTGTATCCTTTTGGCAAATATACTTTTCTACTTCTATCTTTATAATTCATTATTGGAGCAACCAAAATTTCATCTCCAAACATATATGTATTATCAATCTCCCAAGTTTTCTCATCTTCAGGAAATTCATAAAATAGAGTTCTCATAACTGGTGTTCCATCTTCATGAGCTTCCTTCATTAATTTTTTTAAATAGCTTTTTAAACTTTCTCTAATTTTTATAAACCTTGTAAGAATTCTTTCAACATCTTCACCATAAGACCATATCTCATTAGGAGCTCCAGTGACCATTGAACCTCCACCTTTGTTTGATAATGGCTTACTGTGAGGTAGCCTATCTCCATGCATTCTCAAAATTGGTGAAAAAGTAGCATATTGGAACCATCTTACCATAAGTTCTCTAAACTCTGGGTCGTTAGGATTTCCTCCATGGAAACCTCCAATGTCTGTAGTCCACCAAGGTATACCTGCTAGTCCCATATTTAGCCCTGTATTTACTTGATTGTTAAAAGCCTCAAAACTAGAATCAATATCACCAGACCATACTAAAGCTCCATACTTTTGAGCACCTGCCCAAGCTCCTCTTACAAGAGTTACAACAGACTCTGTATCATCATGTAAACCATCATAAATCATTTTTAAATAATCGATAGGATATATATTTCCACAGCTTAAAACATTTCCTTTTTTGTATCTATAATTATCAAAATCATAAACAGAATATCCAGGTTCAGCTACATCTAACCAATAATAATCAATTCCTAGTTGCTTATAATTTTTATCTATTCTATCCCAAACATACTCCCTTGCATTTTTGTTTGTCATATCTACAAAGACTGTATTCCCTTGAATTTGCATTGTCATTCTGACACCACGATTAACATTAACCAAATAACCATTTTCTAAATAATCATTGTAGTTTTCTGCATCACTTTGAACTGTGGGCCATACAGATACGATTGGTTCTACTAAATACTCTTCTTTCAGTTTTTTAACTAATTCCTTAGGATTTTTCCAATAATCTAAGTCAAATTTATATTCTCCTTGCTTAGGCCAATGAAAATAGTCGATTGCAATTGATGAAAGTTTAATTCCCCTTTTTGAGTATTCTTTCACAACATCCAAGACTTCTTCCGAAGTTCTATATCTTAATTTACTTTGCCATAGCCCTAATAGGTTTTCAGGCATCATAGGTACAGTTCCTGTAACTTGAGAGTAATTTTTACTTAACTCTTTTGGGCTTTCTCCACAAGTAATCCAATAATCTATAAAGTTTGTAGAAAACATCTTCCACTCTGTTATGTTCTTGGCAAAAGATACTCTTCCAATTCCTGGATTATTCCATAAAAATCCATACCCTAAACTAGAAATATAATAAGGAACTGATATTTGAGAATTTCTTTGGGCTAACTCCAAAACGGTATTCTTTAAATCTAGAAATTCATGCTGGTATTGTCCCATCCCAAAAACCTTTTCATAAGGTTCAGACTCAAATCTAGTAGTTACTTCAAATTCCCCACTACAACTTGGTCGATATTCTCTTGATTTTAATTTAAGTGTGGAGTTAAAGTCTTTGGTAATTTCAATGGTTCCTACATCTTCTCCACCATCATCGTGTTTTACAGCTCTTAATCTAATAAATTCCTTTAACAATATTTCATTTTTATCGTTATAAAATGTAATTCTATCTCTATGGTCTAAGATAGCCTTTAATTTTCCATTTTTAATACTTACACTACCATCTTCACTCTTGTCGATTTTAATATCTTCTTTATTCAACTTAGGTTTTTCATTAAGAGCATAATTTTCATCAATAAAATTTTGGTCGACAAATGACCTAATACGTAAAGAATTTTTTCCCCATGCTTCTATTCGCAGTAGTTCATTGTCAAATCTTTTTTCAATATAATCTTCAAATATTCTTACCACAGCCATCCTCCTAAATCGATAATTTAATATTCCATTTTGATGTACTTTAAAATTAAATAACTCAGTCTAATATCTTAATTTTATATATTAAACATTGCATACAATTTATTTGTACGTTAAACTAACTTACTAATAATATACTTTATTTAGTTCTCTTTGTCAATCGTTTTCCAAAATTTGATAGAATTTTCCAATTTAGTTATAGATAACAGCTTTTGTATAACCTAATACTCACAAATAAACAAATCCATTGTTATCCTCGCTGTCATCTATAACACTTATTCTTAGTTATAAAAATAAGGAATAGTTTGTCTACTATCCCTCAAAAAAATCTTAATATTCAAATTTATAATATATGTCTTCCCTATAATTCTAATAAATTAAAAACCATACAAATAATAAATACTTCCTATATACTTAAAGTTTATTTTAGAGACTTCATATTATTTATAGTATTTAAAATCTTGATAATGGAATATCTATTATTATTATAAATTTATTTTCATCAACTTTTATTTCTAAATTCCCATTATATTTTTCTACTGATTTTCTCATACTACTTATTCCTATTCCATGCATAAATTTATCTTCCTTGTCAGTTATTATTTTTTCTCCATTAAATTTCAATTCGTTAGTTCTTGAATTCTCGCATTTTATAACAAAGAAATTATTTACTTTAGTTCCTCTAAGTTTAATTTTTTTATTAATTGTATTTTCATTTATCTTGATGCAAGCATTGATGGCATTATCTAACATATTAGAAAATATACTACATATATCACTTCTTTCCAAAAAATTACAATTATCCATTCTTATATCAACTACAAAGTCTATATTGTACTTTTTACAAAGTAGACTTTTATCATTTATAATCACATCTAAAACTACGTTGCCAGTGTCAGACATTAATCTATAACTTTCTAATTCATCATTAATACTATTAATATATTCATTATTACCATATACATTTGTTATACATATCATATGATTTTTCATGTCATGATATAATTGTCTAATATTTGATTGAGATTCTTGTAAGCTTAAATAATATATGTTTTGTTTTTTAATATCTTCTCTAATCACTTTATTTTCTAACATTAATTTATTATGGTTAACTATCTTATTTATCATATTTACAGAAAATATACTTGTTAATAATAATATTGAAGATACTAATACCATAATAAAGTCCATGTATATACTTGTATTCCCAAAAGTGTATCTATATACAGTGTCAAATAATATAATAATACATATCAAATTTCCTATTATTGAGAGAAGTACATATATGTAATGTATACCAATTATCTTTCTTTTTAATTTAAGTGATTTAGCAATTGGTATCAAAAATAATAAAATCATATTTGATATAACTATTACTTCTAACCTTATTATTTTATTACCTAACAGAGCATAATAATCAAAGAGTATAACTCTACCTCTTATAGAAACCATAACTTCATATATTGTTTTATACACTAATAGGTATACCAATATAAAAATTATCAGATAACCTATACTTATAATTACACACTTTAAGTTATTAAAACCATATATTTTCTTATAGTATACAAACATTAACACAAAATATAACATCAAAGTTACTCTAATATCTATATGTTTTAGATTGTATAAACAGGAAATTATTATTCCTAGTAATAAAAAAATAGGTATTCTTTTATTTTCTCTATTACATGAAAACACTTCTTCAAGTATTACTTTTGATATTATTAAAGGTACTATTATTCCTGGTATTGATAACATGATGCTCCAAATATATTGTTCTAACATAAAATATCTCCAAGCATATTAGTTAATGTTTTTCTAAGATTACTTATTCTATGTTTACTAACTGGAACTTCTCTATCTCTAATCATAACTGTATTGTTTTCTATACTATCAATATAGACCATATTAATTAGAAAACTCTTATGACATCTAAAAAAATTGAATAATTTCAACTCTTTTTCTACTTTATCCATACTGCACTTTGTGTGATACTCTCCATCTATGGTATGTACAATAATATCTCTTCTTATAACCTCAATATATAAAATGTCCTTTATAGGTATTTTTTTAATGCTTCCTCTATTTTCTAAAATCATAAAATTATCTTTTTTTCTAGTTAAATCTTTTACACAGCTTAAGATACTTTCCTTTAGTTCTTCATACTTTATAGGCTTTAGTAAATATCTATATGCTCTAACTTTATAACCTTCTTGAATATACTCAACTAGAGAAGTAATAAACATTATTTCGGCTGATTCATTTTCATTTCTTATAACCTTTGCTAAACTCATTCCCGTCATATCTCCCATCCTAATATCTAGAATATAAATATCTATACCTGCAGGATTTTCCTCTAGAAACTGTTCTGCACAATCATACTCAAATATTTTAATATGACTTGATACATCTTCTAATATCTGAGTAATCGAATTTCTTATTTTCTCTCTTTGTTCTACATCATCTTCACAAATAACTATCCTATACACCCTTACCTCCCTGTAATATATGCATTATAAAAACATTATTTTTATTATAATATTATTTTAATTTACTGTAAAACTCAATATAAAAATAAGCTCATCATGCAATATTATTTTTATATTGAGATTGATATCAACTCCATATTAAGATAGTTTTAAATCTACTTAAATCATTATTATAATGTCTTTATTTGTTCTACAAAATCTTCACTCTGTACATTTTTTAAAACTTTTATAATTGTCATTATAATTATTATCAACAAAAACACTACTATTATAATCACAGCTCCTATAAGCTTTAGGTTTATCAGCTTGATAGTTTCAAAATCTTTTATTATTATCAATCTTGCAATCAAACTGGGTATTATAGCTAAGATAACTCCATTAAATAGATATATTATCCCTTCTATTTTAATAATTCTTTTAATTTCATCTTTTGAAATGCCTATACCTCTAAGTAATGCAAATTCTCTTCTTCTATTCTTTATACTAACAACTATAATATTACAACAATTAAACATAGATAATACAACTATAATTCCAATAACTATTATCACAATCATATTTTTTTGATTATCGCTTTTTTCAATTCCAGATGCCTCCTCCTTATAAGGGGTCAATAGACCTTTGCCTGATTTGTCTACTATTTTATTCAATTCGCTTTCAATATATTTGTTATTGGCAAGCTTACTAGTCCATACATCAAATCGCTCATATGAATGAACTCCTGTAAATTTATCCATTTGATTTACATGCAGAACAGCTCCAAAGCTTGTTCCTACTCCTTGAGATATTATAGGTAAATTTGTAATAATTCCCCCAACAATAAACTCTTTAGAAATTGTTTCTTTATAGTTACCTGTTTTAGTGTCTGAAATATTAAAGTTTAAATTTATTTTATCACCAGTTTTTACATTAAGTGATTCACTATACTTTTTATCTATTAATATATATGGTTCTTTCTCTAATTTACTTAAATTTCCTTTACCTTCTATTAATACCTTCTTTAATATATTGTTATCTTCAACTCCTAAAACTTCAATAAAACTTGGCATTATCTTTTTTCCATTTTCAATATGGGCATTTTGTTTTAGTACATCTTTATTTTCCTTCCAATATTTTGATTTTTTATTTATATTCTCAATACTATTCATCGTGATAAAGTATTTATTTCTATGAGCATTTACTTTTTTAACACCATTTATATTTTCTATCTCTTTTAAAGTTTTTTTATCATAGCTTACTGTATTTTGTAATATAGATGAGGAATCTATGTTAGTTATTAAAAAATCTCCAGGAATCCATAACCGTAACCCACCATCATTTAAAAAATTGCTTGTAGCTTTTGAATATACTGTTAATATTAAAAAAAATACTAATGATATTGATACTATAAGCAAATTTGTTCGTTTTTGATTTCTTTGTATGTTTTTTAATGCTATATTTCCATAGTCATTATAAAGTTTAGTCATCAGTCTATTTATGGATGATTTTTTCCTTACAACAATCTCCCCTTCAATTTTTTTTATACATGTCATTGGGTCAGTTTTAGAGAATTCTATAAGTGGTTTTAATACTGATATTATTATGGTTAATGTACTTAATAATATTGAGTATATGTATGCATTCATATGGCTAGTATCTTTAATTAAATTTATATAATTAATACCATATATTGCTCCTATCATGTATTCACTACACAAACTAACTATTAATTTTCCTATTATTATTCCAATAGGAATACTTATAATCGAATATACAAATACTTCCCAGACTATTATTTTAGAAATATCAGATGGTATAAAACCAAGTGTTTTTAGTATTCCAAAATCCTTAGCTCTATTCAACATTAATGTATAAAATATATTGTAAATTAATAATATAGTAGCTAAAGCAATTACTATATTTACTAAAATATATGGTATTTTCAAATTTAAACTATCTGACATAGCTAATATTAATGGTCTATTTAATGTTATATTATCTTCATTTAATTTTCTATCTTTAACGAGCTTATCTATTTGCTTTTGTATATTTAATTCTTTTTTAAACATAAAAATAACTTGGTCATATTTATTTTTAATATGCATATTTTTCATGGCATACTCTTTACTTATAGTGGCTACAGACATACCTTGTGCTTTTAAAATTGGATTACTTTCTAATATTCCTACAATCTTAAATTCTTTTTCATTAGTATATAAATTTACTCCTTTTTTACTTTGTTTAATATAGTCTATCTTTATTTTTTTACCTATTGGCTCTTTTATTTTACACTGTTTAATATACCATGTATCTACTGCTATTTCGTCTTCTTTTGCTGGAAATCTGCCATTTTTTAAAGTATACGAGTTAGACATTTCTTGAGTAGCCTTATCATCCCATAATATTTGAAGTATTTGACCTTTTCCTATTTCATGCAATCCTAAAAATATTGATTTTCCAATCTTCTTTATATCAGGATTATTCTCTAAATACTTTAATTCTTCATTAGGTGGTTCAGAGTATGCAACATGCTTTGTACCTAACTCTTTTTTAGATTGATTTATCATTAAATTTCTAACATCTTCACTTATTATATTCATTACTAAAAATAATGCAGTTGAAATTACAATACTTATAACTATTAATAATGTATTTTTCTTATCTCCTATCATATATTTTCTTGCTAGTTTTTTTAGATTCACAGCTACACCTACTCTCTTATAACTCCATCTTCTATTTTTATGACTCTGCCTGCATACTTAGCAATATTCATGTTATGAGTTATCATTATTATTGTCTGATTGTATTTTTTCTGAGATTTTTTTAGCAAATTTAAAACCTCAGATTCACTTTTAGTGTCTAGATTACCAGTAGGTTCATCTGCTAATATTATTGATGGTTTGTTTATAAGTGCTCTTGCTATTGCTACTCTTTGTTGCTGTCCACCAGATAGTTGATGTGGTAGATGTTCTTTTCTATCATTTATACTTAGTAATAGCATTAATTCATCAACATAATTATCATTTTTATTATTGATATTTATTGTTGGTAATTTTATGTTTTCCTCAACTGTTAAAGCAGGAATTAGATTGTATGATTGAAATATTAAACCTATTTTTTCTCTCCGTAAAATAGATTGTTGTTTTTCATTAAGAGATGAGATATTTATATCTTCTATAATTACATGTCCACTTGTTGGAGTTTCAAGACCAGCCATTATATGTAATAATGTACTCTTTCCACTTCCACTCTTGCCTATTATTGCAACAAATTCACCTTTGTTTATTTTTATATTTATATTATTTAATGCCTTAACTTCTGTTTCATCTTTTCCATATATTTTAGTTAGGTTTTTTATTTGTAAAATACCCATTTTACCCTCCTTAGAATATAACTGTTTTATTTTTTATAGTTTTAATCATATACATGTACATTCCATATGGCTTTAAGATAATTATATAAATCAACATTTATATAATTACTCCAACAAATATACTATTTTTTAATTGAGTTATCTTAAATACAAAATAGCATTAAGGCATTCTACGTTCAATATTTATAGCACAAGTGGGTATTTGGGAGACACAACTGGGGTTAAACTTATGTATTTTTCAATTTTTAGGTTACTATATAAATTCATAAAAAGGGTGATTATTCTCCTTCTTCAGAATAATCACCCTTTTATATAAAAGCTTCTATTACAAATATTTATATGAAGTTTTTGAATCTGAATTTATATTATTATAGCTATCTAATATTCTTTTAGATAAGATAGTAAGCTTTTATAATATATCCTTAATATATTTACTTATCTTCTCTAAGTTCGTCAAATCCAACTATAGGTATTTCTAAATTATATTCATTAAGTAATTTTTCTAACTCATCTATAAAAATACCTTTCTCTTCTACCATTTGGATATCATTTATTTTATTCATCAAATCCTTGCAACCACTTAATTCACCAAACCAATTTTTAGAACTACAGGTCTTGTTATATCCACAACTTGGGCTACCATCTACGGCAATGATACTTTTTATATTATAATTATTTTTTAAATATTCATCAAACTGTCTTATATAAGGTATTAGCATTTGTCTACATTGTTCTCTAAAAAACAAATTGTCAAACTGTTCTTTTACATGTCCCCACCTATTTATTCCATACATAATCATCTCTGGACATGGTAGTTGAATTATTCCATATCCATTATTTATTAAATTTATTGTTATACTTTGTGCACCTTTAAATTCTGATAGCCCCTCTACTTTAGAGTTACAATTCAATATACAATGACAAACTACTACAATCTCTCTGTTTCTTTTCATAATATTCTCCTTAAGTATTCTCACTTTTAATAATACTACATATTTTGATAATTATATTATTCATTTGCTCTATATTTATAGTATTCTATATAGAAATATACAATTAGTAATCTTTTATAATCTATACTATGATAAATATATACATTTTTTTAGGAGGTATTATAATTGAATACTAAGAAAATAACATTTTCTTCAATGTGTATAGTTATTAACATTGTTTTAGGTATAGCTATATCTATGATAAATATACCATTATTATTTTTAGATACGGTTGGTACTGTGCTTGGAGCTGTAGTATTAGGGCCTTTTTGGGGTGCTCTTATTGGTGGCTGTACAAACTTGGTTTTAGGAGTTATATCAGGCCCTACGAATATACCTTTTGCCCTTGTAAATATTGTTCTTGGTCTTATCGTTGGTTATATTTCTAAGAAAAAAGGTTTTGGTTATAAGGAGGCTATTATTACAGGACTAATTCTATCTGTTGTTTGTCCTTTAATTGGTACTCCTATTTCAGTTTTATTGTTTGGTGGTTTAAGTGGAAGTGGTGCTGATTTATTAGTCGGTTTTTTAGTTCAGTCTGGTCAGAAGATATTTACTGCTGCATTCTTTCCAAGAATACTTAGCAATATAGTAGACAAGCCTTTGTCTTGTATTATGGTTGTGTATTTTATAAGTAAAATGCCTAAAGGTTTTATATCTCAATATAATAGAAATACATCTAGTTCTTCTTAATAAATTGTAAATAATATATGATTTATTAATCTTTATAATAAATTTATATGCATATATTTGTATAATGATATTTTCTATTTTGGCTTCATTAACTTTTAGTATTTATGATTTAATTATACAACATTTGTATTAATTTAATTAAATACAACCTCTTAATATAGATTTAGATTCTAAAGCTGTATTAAGAGGTTGTATTGTTATTTTATTATAATCAAATAAGATATTAGCCAATTGCTACTACTAACTTATCTCTGATACATTTTATTTAACTTCTTTTAAAAACTCAAAGTTACTCAAGGTTTTTTCTTTCCTTTACATCTTAGTTAAAATGCGTCTCCCTAAAAATCATTTTTTACAAGTATTTCTTATACTAACAAATACCTCTTCGTTTTCTGTAAACAACTCATACATATCTTCAAACTCTGGTATATCATATCCATGAGAATCATCATTTCTTAACTTTCTAAGTGTTTCTATAACAATAGAAGAATTTTGGGGCAATAAGTTATGATACTCACAAGCCAAGAGATAATCATAGAAGGTCTTAGATTTTATATTTAAATTAATTGATTTATAATACAGCATTGCTTTTGTTAATTCTAGAAATGATACCATATAGCTTTTAAAACCTTCTTTTATATATCTAGCCCATAATTCAGGTATTTCTTCTTTAGTATATAGTATTTTGAAGTTTTGCAAATCATATAAACAAGAACCAAAATCTCTATTTACTTCTTCTATTGAACTCCAAGACAATTTATTTCTAATTACCATACATATCCCTCCAATCTAAGATATCTATTACATCACTATTTTCAAAATAGAAATTATTTATATAATCCTTAAAATCTTTAGATTCATAAATAACATCACCTTCTAAAATAGCCTTTCTAAGTGCTATTGTATAGTTATCTGTAACAATCTTTAAGTCTACATCAACATCTAATATATTTCTTAGAGCCTCTGTTTTCGTTGCAAGCTCTGTAATTGATACTTTTTTGATAGGAATCCATGCTATATCTATATCACTTTCTGATGTATGCCTATCTGTTCCATAACTACCAAATATTATGATGGCCATAGTATTTTCTTTTGGAAATATATTTATTATTGAGTTTTTAATCTCATCTGGTATATTTCTCATTTAATCACCTCATATTTATTATGTAATATTACTTAGTTAAATAATTCTCCTTCAAAAGCTCTTTACATTAATGAATTAAAGTTATATTATAACTATTTTAAACTAATTTTCATTTCTAGTTTTCATTTATCTACTTGATTAACAGAATCACTGAATTGCATCTAAAAATTTGCTTTTCATACTAATCTCTTATCTGCTTTATGTCTTAATTTATCTATAATTATATACGACTTTCCATAAAATAATTTGAATATATATTTTAGTTATACTTCTTAATAATTGGTAACCCTTTACACTCAATTAAAAATCACTCTAAATAGTTATCAAATTTTCTTTTTATTATACTTTTTAATTTTTAAAATTAACATAACAATCTTATTTTATAATTATTATATATACTATACAAAATTATTTTATCATATATTCATCATTGAAGTACCATCTACTTTAATAACTATTCCTCTATTATGGTCTTTTTACTATTAAATTAAAATGAAAGAAGAGATTTTTTATTACATTAATAATATCTTCTTTATTCCAGATTTCCACTTACTCTCTTAAATATATAAAATAAAGTAAGAGGTTTATTATAGACCTCTTACTTTATTTTTATTTATGATTAGGTTTTATTGATAACACTCCACTTCCCCTACTGATTTTCCTACACATCCACAAACTTCCATTCTACTCTTAACAAATTCTTTAACCGAATCTAAACCTTTTTTACCATATTTCTTAGGGTCAATTACCTCTGGGTCAGAATTAAGCACATCCTTAACCCCATTACTATAAGCAATCCTTAACTCTGTTGCATAATTAACCTTGCAAATCCCTCTTTTTATAGATTCTTTAATAATCTCATCTGGTATCCCTGACCCACCATGTAATACTAATGGAACTGATACAACCTCTCTAATTTCAGATAATCTATCTAAATCAAGTTTTGGCTCTCCCTTATATAACCCATGTGCCGTACCTATTGCTACTGCTAAAGATGATACCCCTGTTCTTTCTACAAATTCTTTTGCTTCTAGTGGGTCTGTATATGCTCCACCATCACCACCATCTAAATCGTCTTCCTTACCTCCAACTTTACCTAATTCGGCTTCAACAGGTATATCTGAAGGTGTACATGCATCTACAACAGCTTTAGATACTGATATATTATCTTCGTAACTTTCATGAGAACCATCAATCATAATAGAAGTATATCCAACTCTAAGTGCCTGCATTGCTAGCCCAAAACTTGAACCATGGTCTAAGTGCATTGCTACAGGAACGCTTGCCTTCTCTGATGCTACCTTTACATTTGCTAAATAATAATCCAATCCTGCATACTTTATTGTTGAAGGTGTTGTCTGTAGTATTACAGGTGATTTAAGTTCTTCAGCAGCTTCTATTACTGCCATAACCATCTCCATATTTTCAACATTAAATGCTCCTACTGCATAATGCCCTTCTTGTGCATCTAATAATATTTGTTTAGTTGTCACTAATGCCATAATTCATCCTCCTATATATTTATAATGATTTAATTTCTTCATTATTTAATTTTGATACTATTTCTATGCTTGTCTTACTATTTATTAGCTCATTTAAAAATTCTTCATCCATTAGCTTTGCAGATAGTTGAGACAATGTCTTTAAGTGTAAATTATCACCATTATCTGTAGCTGCTATCATAAATATAATATGTACTGGACTTCCATCCTCCGATTCAAAATCAAACCCTTCTTTTGATACACCAACTGCTACACGTGGTACTTTTACTGCATCTGTTTTTGCGTGTGGTATCGCTATGCCCATACCAAAACCTGTAGATGATATTTCTTCTCTCTTATGAATTTCTTCTTTAAATTTATTTTTATCTAAAAGAACACCCGATTTATCAAGTATTTCAACCATTTCATCAATTACATCTGTTTTATTTTTTCCTTTAACATCTAAAACTACTGTTTCTTCGTTATACAAAGATATGTTATTAGATACGTTTTCCAATTTTGTATTTTTATTTTTATGTCCATTTTTAATTTCATTTGTATTTTCTGTAGTATTATTGTTATTTACTACCTTAGGTGTAACCATCATATAAAGTATTGCTCCTACTAATGAACCTACAAGTATGCATCCTACCCATAAAAGTGGCTTATTTACTAATCCTAAGACTAAAAATCCTCCATGTGGAGCTGGTACCTCTATTTTCATTATGTAAGTTAAAATCGCTGATATTGATGATGCAATCATAAGTACTGGCAAGACTTTCAGTGGATTCTTTGCTGCAAAAGGTATCGCTCCTTCTGTTATATGAGTACTACCTAGTATATAATTAATCAGTCCTGCTGCTCTATCTTCTTCTGTAAATCTATTTTTAAATAAAGTAGATGCTATTGCTATTACTAATGGTGGTGTTATACAAGCTGCAGATACACCTGCCATGAATAAGTAGTTTCCTTGACCTAGAAGCATAGTTCCAGTTACATATGCTGCTTTATTTACTGGACCTCCCATATCAAATGCTGACATACACCCTATTACTAATCCCAAGATTATAGGGCTTGAGTTCTGTAATCCTGAAAGGAAATTCATCATAGCATTATTAAGTGCTGAACATGGTCCTCCAAGTAACAACATAGATATACCAACAACACCTACACTGACTATAGGAATTATAAAAATTGACTTAAGGCCTTCTAACTGTCTTGGTAATTTTCTTAATAAATACACGAATAATTTAACTGCATAACCTGCTAAAAATCCTGATATAATTCCACCTAAAAAACCTGAGCCTGTGTCAAACGATATCATTCCTCCAACAAGCCCTGCCAACATACCAGGTCTACCTGATATAGATTGAGCTATAAATGCTGCTAATATAGGAACCATCAAATTCATAGAATATCCACCAACAGATTTTAATGTAGCTGCTATCTGATTATACTGTTCTGAATTTGGGTCAAATGAATAAATTCCCCACAAAAATGATATAGCAGTTAGCACTCCTCCTGCTACTACTAAAGGTAGCATATGAGATACCCCATTCATTAAGTCCTTATATAACTTTTGACCAAACGATAAATTACCTTCTTCTGTAAATTTGTTACTTGATGTACTTCCTTTTCTAACTGGTACTTTACCATCAATACACTTTTTTATAAGCTCACTAGCTTTGTGTATACCTTCTTTTACAGGCACCTCTATTACTGGTTTTCCATTAAATCTATCCATATCAACGTTTTTATCACAAGCAACTATTATTGCATCTGCCATTTCGATATCTTCTGCTGTTAATTTATTCTCTACACCTATTGCGCCATTTGTTTCAACTTTTATATCACATCCTAATTCTTTAGCTGATTTTTTTAATGCTTCTTCTGCCATAAATGTATGAGCAATTCCAGTTGGACAACCTGTTACCCCAAGGATTATCTTCTTCCCCATTTTTATACCACCTTTCTTACTTTTATATTTTTTATGTAATCTTCTACATTCGCCAGATTACCTATACCATTACTTTCAGCCACACTTGCACCCGTTGCCGCAGACCTTTTTAATGCATATTCAATATCTTCTGGATTTTCTAGCCATATACTTAAAAAAGCAGCTAATGCAGAGTCACCAGCACATGCAGAACTAACAACTGTAACTGGTTGAGCACTAGCATAATAAATTGCTTTTCCATTGTAAAAATAAGAACCTTTTTCTCCTAATGTTAGTAATATATTTTGAGCTCCTTTTAAATGTAGTAACTTAAGTACATCCTTAATATCCTCTTCATCTCTTACGATAATTCCAAATATATCTTTGATTTCCTCATCATTTGGTTTTATCAAATATGGATTATATTCTAATAATTCATTTAATTTCGGCGAACTTATATCAAGTATTGTTTTTATATTCTTATTTTTACAAATCTCAAATATTTCTTCATAGTAATTCTCATCAATACCAGGTGGTAAACTTCCACTTATTGACAAATAACTTATATCTTCTAATGACTCTAGCTTCTCTAGCATGTCTAATTTTTGCTTTGCATTTACATATGACCCAGAGTTTACAAATTTAAACTCATCATTTCCATCATTTAAAAATATATTTATACGAGTTGTATCTTCTACCCATGTAGGTAGTACATCAAACCCTTTCTTTTCACTTTCTTCAACTATATATTTTCCTGAGAATCCTCCAAAAAAACCTAATATCTTAGACTCTATACCATAATGACCTAGTACAAATGTTACATTTAAACCTTTTCCATTAGGAGAATATGTAGCATTTGATGTACGATTTACTAATTTACTTTTTATACCATTAGTAGATATGTTCATATCTATTGCTGGATTCGTGGTTAATGTATATATCATTGTCTTCCCCCTTGCTTCTGTTGTGTATGCTTTCATTATAATAAAAAAGTCTATGAAAATCTTTTCATAAATAGAAAATAGATTTTCATAGACTTTTTCAATTTAATTTCCAGAATTATTATATTTGACCATATAATCTATAATTATCCTAGATATAATGTACAGGGGCAACCTAGAAGACACTTCATATTCAGATATAGATATATGATAATGCTTATATCCTACAATATATAAATCAGAATACTTTATAAGTTTTGCATTTTCACTACAGCAACATGTTATAACTTTGGCTCCACCTAAATTGGCATTTTGTGCTGATTCTACAAGTTCTTTAGTATTTCCATTCAACGAAAATATGATTATAAGTTCATCTTCTTTCATTGATTTAGATTTTATTTTCATTATATTAGGGTCATTTATGAAAAACACATTAAAATCAAGCAATTGTAACTTAAGGCTAAACTCTTTTGCTACATATTCAGTAAGACCTCTTGCTAGGACGTATATCTTACTAGATTCATTTATAGTTTTTATTATATTAATTAGTGTAGTTAAAGATATTTGTTCTATAACTCGTTGTGCTTCTATAAAAGACTTGTTTATTATATCCCCCATATTGTGTATATCATTATTTTCATCTTTTACTGTCAACCTGTATCTAAGTTCATTAAATCCATTTAAACCACATTTTCTAATTGCTCTTGAAACAGTTGCTGGAGACGAATATGTTTCATGAGCAATCTCTACTATGGACAATTCTGGTAATATCGACTCATTTTGATTTATAAATTTAATTATTTCCATTTCCGTTTTCGTTAGATTTTCAGAGTTTCTTTTATTTAACTCAATTATCATATTTTCGCTCTCCTTATATATAGGTTTTATTTGTCTAAATTTATCACATATTATAATATATTACCTCTTAACTACTTATTTTTATACACAATTATGATTTAGTCAATGTCTATAGATATAAATTTATAATATTATAATTTTATACTTTAGTTTATTATATTATCATTATGTTATATCACAATAAAAAAGTAATTGCTCAATCATCAAAATTGAGCAATTACAAGATTTTCAGTATTCAAGCGACTTAAATTATTGAATACTATTCATATATACCTCATACTTATCCACTTATCAGTTTATATATTTGAAAAGTATATTTTTTTATTAGTAGAGATTAATTTACTAAAAATTGAAATTGTGGTCCCTGTACATAATATGGAAAATAGAGTTCCAAATCCTAAATTTCCGCCTAAATATACACCTAGAATTAAAAATAGTACATCTACTGTAGTTTTTAAAACTTTATATGAATATTTAAAGTTATTTTCAATATGGATTAATATTGCATCTAAAGGACTCATTCCAATATCAAACTTTATAAGCATTGCAAATCCACCACACATAAGCATATGCCCCATGAGAAAACTCATGTTTCTAATAATAATATCTAAACTCCCTATATTAAAATTCAATAGCAAATATGTATATAAATCTATAAATGCACCTGCTAATAGTACATAAACACAACTTCCTAATCCCAATCCTTTTTTATTCAATAACAATGCTAGCAATAATAAAATTCCATTATATATTAACCCTGCTACTGTATAATTTACACCTAGCTTTAAGTGTATACCTTCGTTTAAAAGTGTAATGGCATCGCTACCAAGACCTGACTGAAGTATAAGAGATATTCCACATCCCAACATATTTATAATTAAAAATATAAACATAAACTTTTTTATAAACTTTTTTATAAACTTTTTTATAAACCTTTTTATAAACTTTTTTATAAACCTTTTTATACTCATAATTAATAAAACCACCTTATTTATAATTATAATCCCTCCTATAAAACCATATTATTAATATAGTTTTTATAAGAGGGATTATTCATATTTAGAAACTATTTACTTTTTATTTTAGTTCTTCTCCATTGGTTCTTATTACACTTTGATACCACTCAAAACTATCTTTTTTATAACGTTTTCTGCTTCCATTTCCATTGTTATCTATATCTACATATATAAACCCATATCTCTTTTCCATTTCTTGAGACGAACAACTTATTATATCTATTGGTGACCACATACAATAAGCTAGTATTTCAGCCCCATCAGCTATAGCTTCACCTATTTGCTCTATATGCTTTCCTAAATAATCTATTCTATAGCTATCATGAATTTTTCCATCTTCAAATTTATCATGCATCCCAAATCCATTTTCAGCTATCATTATTGGTTTTTGATATCTATCATAATATTGAGACAAAGTATGATACAATCCTTTTGGGTCAATTGCCCATCCCCAAGGATTTGCCTTTAAATATGGATTTTTTATATTATCAATTGGATTCATAGTATTTTTACTTGCTGATACTACTGTAGAATAATAATATGATAGAGCTAGGAAGTCCATAGTATTTTCTTTTAATACTTCTTTGTCCCCTTCTTCCATAACTATATTTATATTGTTTTCTGTGAAAAATCTCTTAATATAAGTTGGATACTCTCCTCTAAAACTTACATCTGTAAAGAAATACTGTATTCTATTTCTTTTTAAGGCAAATACTATATTTTCAGGGTCACAATCTTCTGGATAAGATGTGCAGTCTGCCATCATCATACCTATCATCATATCTGAATTTATTTCTTTTCCAAGCTTCTTAGTTAAAGCTGTAGCCATAAACTGATGATGTATAGCTTGATATTTAGCTTGTTCTACATTATCTACTTGGTCTACACAAAATGCAACTGAGTTAAATGATTCATGATACATTAAGTTTATTTGGTTTATAGCTATCCAGTATTTGACCTTGTCTTTATATCTATTTAACATTAATTCTGCATATCTAACAAAGAAATCTACTACTTTTCTATTAGTCCAACCTTTATACTTTAATGTTAAATTTAAAGGAGTCTCATAATGAAGTAGTGTTACAATAGGCTCCATACCATTATTAATTACTTCATTTATAAGATTATCATAAAACTTTAATCCCTCTTCATTAGGCACTAAGTCATCTCCATTTGGAAATATTCTAGACCAGTTTATCGAAAATCTAAAACATTTTAATCCTAATTCTTTTAAAAGTTTTAAATCTTCTTTATATGTATGATAAAAGTCTATTCCACTACGCTTAGGATAATAACCTTCCTTATCTTCCATAGCGAACTTTATTTTGTCTATAGTCATATCAGACTCGTAATGTTTAGATATATCTCTATCTTTATCATATATATGTACATCCGCTAAACACCACCCTTTTCCACCTTCATTCCAAGCACCTTCTAGCTGGTTAGCTGCTACAGCTCCACCCCATAAAAAATCTTTAGGAAACTTACTCAACTTAATCACTCCTCATTTTATCTATTATTTATACTATTTACCTTATCTTCTATAGACTTTACTATCCCTACTAAAGACATAGCTATATTTAATTCACTAAATATTGTCATAAGAGTATCCTGAGCATGTGCAAATAATAATGAATGCTCTCTTTTTTCTCCTCCAGCTTCTCCTTGTATAATATTGGTTTGGGCTCTATGTGCTTCTGTCATAAACTCTTTTGCTTTAGCTAATTTTATATCAGCATTTTTGTAGTCAAACTTTTCCAAATCACTAAGAGCTTGCTTAATTTCTGTTCTAGCTTCTCCTGCACGAAGTATTATTTGCATTGCTACTTCTATTAACTCTTCATCTATTACTTGTTCTTCAATTGTCATATTTATAATTTCCTTTCAACATCTAAATTTAAGCTTCTTGATTCTCCAACTTTAATTCTTCTTTTTCATAGGCTTTAAAGAATGGATACCATATCATAAATAGTAATATTATATTTATTGCTAGAACAATTAACCCTCTAACATCTTCATTTATCATAAAAGTAGATATTCCAAAAGGAAGATACCATAAATTAAATACTTTACTTGGAATTGTAACAAACCCCAGACTCATTGATAAGTAAGTAGTTATTGATATTACTATCGTTCCTATCCACATAGGTAGCATTAAGAATGGATTCCATGCTACTGGAGCTCCAAACATTACTGGCTCATTTATATTCATTATTGATGGAACAACACATGCTCTTCCTATTGCTTTGATTCTTCCAGCCTTAGATAAACACATCATTAAAACTAGTGGTAATGTTGCTCCCCATCCTCCTATAGTTATCCAACCTGTTTGAATAACTTCATAAGTATATATGTTAGTTGCCACACCTCCTGATGCTACAGCTGCTGCATTAGTTGCAATTGCACTAAGTTGAATTGCATAAGTTATTGGAGATAGTACCCAACCACTTATACCTAAAGAATACAAAAATACTACTAAGAAGTTTAATAGTACAAAACCAGGCAATGTTTGTGCTATATCTGATACTGGCTTGAAGATTTTAACTATTATTTCAAACATATCAAAGTTGAGTCCATAAATTAATAACCAACCTATAAACATTATTACTGCTATAGGTAACATACTGTCAAACCATTTGCTTACAAAATCAGGAAGTGCCGAATCTTCACCGAAAAATGAAAAAGACCCAAATAAAGACATTATTAATCCAGAGAATAAACCTGCAACCAGTGCCACAAGCATCCCCTCTCCTCCGAATCTGTTAAAGTTAAATACAGTTCCTTGTTCTGTAATCTCTGGACGAATCATCATTAACATTAATCCTGCACCAGCAAGACCTGCAACAACACTCATAGTTTCAAATTTCTTATTTTTCATTATTTCCATAGGTAATAAAAATGCTATAAATAATCCTAAAAGTCCAAATGTATATTGATTTATTGGACTTAAATCAGGTAAAAAACTTATGTAATTTTTCAAAACAGAAACTATAGTTACCAAAGAACCTACAAATACCATCGGTAAAACCTTCATTATGGTTGATTGAACTGATTGTATCCACACATTTTTAGTTATCTTATTTACAGCAGGTGTGAACTTCTCGCTTAAAAAATCTATAAATTTATTCATAAATAATCTCCCTATAAATATTTTATTTATTTGATATTAGCTCTAGTGCTTCTTCTAAAGCTTTTGCACCATCTAATCTCCCGTATGCAATTTTAGATATACATGCCACTGGAACGTTATACTCATCTGCTCTTTTTTGAATCTCATCTTTCATATAGTCTAGATGCGGCCCTAATAATAAACAATCTATCTCTGGTAAATATTTATCTATTTCTGACTCACTTCTAGCCTTTATATCTGCTTCTATCCCCTTTTTCTTTGCACTCTTTCTCATACTAGTTGCCATAAACCCTGTACTTGCTCCTGAACCACATGCTAATAACACGCTTATATTTTTCATAATAATACCTCCAATATCTTCATTCATTATTTACTTCTTAATGAATTTTTTTTATTTTTATTTGATTATATTTATATTGTACTTCCTAAATAAGTTCCTTTAACATAAATATAGTTCCTAACAATAGGAAATCATTTACTCTTAACTAGGCATGTTAATATATAGTATAATGTACTTTACAATACGTACATTCAATTATACAATATATCATATCATACAGATTTTATTTTAAAAATTATGCGAGGGGATATTGATGAAAACATCTAAAAAAGAGTTATTTTTAAATTTCATAAAAACGCAACATGCTTGGATAGATTCATCTACAATAGCTAATTATCTTAACGTATCAACACGTTCAATTAGAAAATATGTAAATGAGATTAATTCTACTGGTGAAATTATATTGTCCTCTAAAAAAGGATATAAAGTAAATCTTAATAGTAGTTGTCAAACTAAAATTGATAGTTCAGAAAATGCATCACCTGCTAATAGGTTAAATTTAATTTTAAAGGAACTTATCGTTAATAGTAAAGGAATTAATATATTTGATTTAAGTGAAGAATTATTTGTTAGCTCAGCAACCATTGAAGGTGATATCGTCAAAGCTAATAAATTTATAGAAAATTATAATTTAAAAATAAAACAATCAAGATTTTTACTAAAACTAGTTGGAGATGAGTCTTCAAAACGTAAATTAATGAGTTCTATAATATTTAAAGAAACAGGAAGTGACTTTTTAAGTTTATTTGATGTTCAAAAAATATATCAGGAATATAATCTAACTAAACTAAAGGAAAATGTAATACATATATTAAAAAAGTACAATTTATTTATAAATGAATATGCTATAAATAACATACTTCTTCATCTAATGATAACCATAGATAGGATAAAAAAGAATAATTACATAGAATCAGGTAAAGTAGTAAATTACATAGACAATAATATAGATATAAATATAGCAAAAGATATATCAAGCTTTTTAGAGTCTGAATACGATATAACTTTAACTAGTGCAGAACTATATTATTTAGTATTTCAGTTAACAAACAAAACCACAGTCTTAAACTACCATCAAATGGATACTAAATCATTATCTAATTATATAAATGAACATTTCGTTGATTTAACTAAGAAAATAATTAAAAATGTATATGATTTATATTTTATAGATTTATCTGATGATGAATTCGTTGTAAGATTTACTCTTCATGTAAAAAATTTAGTAAGTAGGGCTAATAATAATCAAGTTTTGAGAAATCAAATACCTCAAAAGTTAAAAGATTCCTATCCTCTAATATATGATATTTCTGTTTATATTTGTAATCAAATTCAAATTTTAGAGGATATAAAGATAGATGAAGATGAGATATCATATATATCTCTTCATGTAGGCTCATTTTTTGATAGGCAAAAACTACTAGAAGATAAAGTTCTCTGTGCATTAATTACTCCAAATTACTATGACTTACAACTCAAAATAGTGAGAGACCTCGAAAAAAGATTTAATGAATCTATAGAAGTTATTCAGATTTTTTCAGACACTCATAATCTAGACTTTGATAGCAAAGTAGATATGGTTATTACTACCTTACCAATTAGTGATAGATGTCCTCTACCTTTTGTCTATATAAATCCTTATCCAAACATAAAAGATTATGACAATATTCAAAGTAAATTTATTCAGATTAAGGAAAGAAAAAATATACTTACTGTACAAAATCATTTAGAAATGTACTTCAGTGAGTCTTTATTTATGAAAAACATATATTTAGACAGTGCTAAAGATTATATAAGATTTATGGGAAATGTACTATATGAAAATAAATATGTTGAGCCTAACTATATAGATGACGTTCTTATAAGAGAAAATATGTCTTCAACTGCGTTTAATAACAATGTAGCAATTCCTCATAGTATGAAAATGAATGCTTTAAAAACTGGAGTCTGTTTAATTGTAAACGATAAACCAGTTAAATGGGGAGAGGAAAAAGTTCAAATTATAGCCATGATACCTATAAACGAAAAAGAAAAAGAAAGATTCAATTACATATTTGAAAGTTTTATTGAAATACTATCTGAGTGGAATAATGTAAAAGAACTCACTAAAGCAGATAGTTATAGTAGTTTTATGAATAGAATAGCTTATCTTATTCAAAGCATCTAAATTCATTAATTTGTTCACAATACATATTATTAAAATTATTAATACAAAATAAATTAAGCTGTCACACTGAAAAAATCTAAATTCATATGTGACAGCTTTCTTTTTACTCAATATATCTTAATTTAAATACTACTTATTTTTTGTCTGTTGTATACTAGTTATAAGATTAAATATTTGTATTGTTGTAGCAGTCATATTATTACTTGCAGTTTCTTTATCCATTGCTTCTTCAATTGTCATAGCCCTATTTACTATAGAGAAATAAGCATCTATCCCTTCTTCATTGCACTTAACTGCATCTTCTGTCGTTGCCCCAGCCAAACCTATTACTTTTACTCCATACTTTTTGGCTAGTTTTGCAACTCCTATTGGTGCCTTACCCATAGCAGTTTGATTGTCCAACCTACCTTCACCTGTTATAACAAGGTCTACACATTTTATTTCATCTTCTAATTTAATTTCATCTAATATTATTTTTACTCCTGATTCTAATTTTGAATTTAAAAACGCTAAAAATGCAAAACCTAATCCACCTGCTGCTCCTACGCCTTCTACATTAGCTACATCTTTATTTAGGTTACTTTTTACTACCTTAGAAAAATTTCTAAGTCCATTATCTAACTCTTCAATTATTTCTGGTGTTGCACCTTTTTGAGGTCCGTATATGTACGCAGCTCCATTTTTTCCAAACAGTGGGTTGTTTACATCACAAGCTATTTTAAAATTACATTCATCTAATTCTTTTAATCTATTATCTACTTTTATATGTCTTATTTCATTTAAAACTGTTCCACCTAACCCTACTAAGTTGTTGTTTTCATCATAAAACTCAAATCCTAAAGCTTGAAGCATACCTACACCAGCATCATTAGTAGCACTTCCACCTATTCCAACTATAAAGTTTCTATAGCCTTTATTTATTGCTTCCTTTATTATTTCTCCAACACCATAAGTCGTGGTATATAAAGGATTTCTAAATTCAGTTGGAACTAATGTTAATCCTGAGGCTTGAGCCATTTCTATTATTGCTGTATTTGTACCTTTTAATAATCCATGTGTCGCACTTACTTTCTTAATTATAGGTCCAGTAACCTCTATAGTTTCTTTTTTCCCATTCATTCCTTGAACTAAAGCATCTACTGTCCCTTCACCACCATCTGCAAGTGGCAATATTTTTACTTCTGCATCTTTTTTTACTTTTAATATTCCCTTTTTTATTGCATTTGCTGCCTCGATTGAAGATAAACTTCCTTTCAAGGAATCTATAGAAATTAATACTTTCATTTTTATCTGCTCCTTATTTTAACCATACAATTTTATAAGTTTTAGTTTACACTCTATTTTATACTCTACTCCTTTCTTTGTACATACAGTTTCTTCTTTATAGACATCTCTTATTAGATGAATTTAATATTCCATCATTTTACACAACTAGAGCAGTAAAAAATAAAGTTATTTATACAAAGAGCGGTATAACACCAAAATGTTATACCGCTTATCCTAAATTCAAAAGTATCCTTATAAAATACATATAAATATGATTCTTTGTGAATTTCAATACTAGAGCTAAAGTACAAAAAAATCAATCACATGATTATACTTCTGCATCCAATTTATAGATAGAAAATTTATTACAATCCTCGTAATTTTACTATCTAATAATTATAAGGATTATTTGACTTCAATATCATTATATTTCTTTGAGTATACCTTGGTCATATAGAAATATATAGGAACTACAATTATCATACCACCTAGTCCCCAAACTATCTTCATTGGTTCATCAATACCTGCTTTTATCAATAATACTACACTTATAGCTACTGCAAATATTGGTATAATTGCTCCTCCAGGTATCCTAAAGTTTATGTCTTTACCAGCATACTTCTTTCTTAATATTAATACAGCTAGACAGGTAGGAATATATTGAATAAATCTAGATACAACACTTATTTGAGATAATGTTGTAAATGACCCTGACCATGCTATTAATAAAGTTCCTATAACAGATACTATAATTGCTATATATGGAGCTCCATTTTTATTAGTTTTTCTTATAGACTTAGGCATTAATCCTTGCTCAACCAAAGCAGCAGCAGACCTTGGTGTAAATATAGATGATGCAATATTTATACCTCCAACAGATACTATAGTCCCTATTGTAATTATATATCCACCTATAGGACCTAACATTTTAATAGCAGCATCTGCAACAGGAGTCGCTGACCCTCTTAATCCATCTCCCAATACACCTATACTTATCCCCAATATAAGCATATATATTACTGATACCACAAACATTACCATCACTAATGCCTTAGGTACATTTTTCTTAGGATTCTCCATATCTTTTGCTGCAACAGCTAAAGATTCAAACCCTGTAAAAGCATAAAATAAAGTTATTGATACTGCTACAAAAGCTGATGATGTACTTTGACCTTTTTGTATTATTACAAATGGTGTAAAATTAGAACTTTTTATAAAGAATAAACCTACAGCTATAAATAAAACTATTGGTAATAATTTTCCTATAGTCATTATATTATTTAAATGCTTAGATTGCTTCATTCCCATAAAATTTATAAGCCCAAGTCCTCCAACTAATATACCAATTATTATATTTTTAATAAGTGGCTCTGCTGCTTGAGGCCATATAGATGATAGTGTGACTGCAAAAAAGTTTGCCATAGTCGCCCAGGCAATCATACTAACTATCCACTTCATAAATCCAACTTCAAACCCAATAAAATCTCCAAATGCCTCTTTTGCATAAAGATATGGCCCTCCATCAGTATCAAACCAACTCCCTGCTTCAGCAAAACATAAAGCAATAGAGACAGCTAAAAACATACAAAAAACTAGTACTAATATACTCGCTGGACCTATATTTGTATAAGCATCTCCAGGTAAACCAAATATACCTGACCCTATTATTGCATTAATCCCTAATAATACAATACTCCAGAAACCTAACTTAACGCTTTTTTTCATTGCTATTCCTCCAAACCCAACTTAAATATAGTTATAATTATTTTTCTTTAGATGCTTCTTTAACTATTGCCATAAATATTTTTTTCATATTATCACAATCCTTAGTCATCATTTCTGGATGCCATTGTATACCTATTACAAACTCATTTCCCTCCTTTTCTATAGCTTCAACTAAACCATCTTTAGCAGTAGCTGAAACAATATATCCTGGAGCTACCTTATTGACAACTAAATGATGGAAACTATTAACTAAGATTTCTTTTTCTCCTAATATTTCATACAACTTTGTACCCTCTTTTATCTGCGCTGTATGTGTAGGTATATTCGATAAATGTTGCTGATTATGTTTTATGTAAGCTCCTTCAATTAAAGATAAGTCTTGATATAAGCTTCCTCCCTCAGTTACATTTATTATTTGCTCCCCTCTACATATACCTAACACTGGTTTTTTCATATCTAAAGCATGTTTTAATAACTTCATATCAAAACCATCTCTTTTGGGTGATATTGCACCTAGCTTATTATGAGGTTCCTCTTTCCATATGAGAGGATTTACATCTTGCCCTCCTGATAGTATAAGTGCATCTATATTTGATACTTGTTCCTTTATAATCTCATCATCATATACAATTGGTACAATATATGGTATAGCTTTACACATAACTACTGACTGTATATAGTCATTGTTTACATAAGCCCTTTCATAACCAGGAAACATCCCCCCTTCATCAATTAATAAGTTTCCTGATATTCCTATTACTGGATATTTCTTTTTAATCACTTTCTTCACCCCTTAAATTATTTATGAACAATAAAAAATGCTACTTCTCTCTTAAAGAGCAAGTAGCATACCAATATTTTATTTATTTAAAAATTCTAATTTATTTTTAAAATACTTTTTCTAAGGCAGCAGTTATATAAATCATTCTACTAATTTATATTTTATTTTAATCCTGTTTAATTCGGCTTTTTTGAATAGTCTTAAGTCTAATTAATGGGCAAAATAGGCATTTATATTTTCCTTTTTATTGACCTATTAAATACTATTTAATATATTTTTTCCTCTTCTATTTAACTCACTTCCCTTTCTACCTGATTCACATATTATCAAATCTAGTTCTTTAAGTATATTAAGTATTCCCCTTACCTCACCTTCTGTTATATTATAACCTAATTCATTTATTGAATTAACAATACCATTTCTACCTATGTTTTTATTAAGGTTATTGGCATTTTTTAAGCATTCCATTACTAACCTTACTTTTTCTATAGATGTTCTATCTTTTAATGTACTTATTTCTTTACTATAATCTTCAGTTATATTTAATAGGTTATGAGGTAGGTCATTGATTAAAATAACATGCTCAGAACTCATAATGTTAATATACATAGCTGTATTTTTTAACTCTCTTATATTCCCTGGCCATTCATATGCATTAATAACGTCTTGAACATCTTGACTAATTTCCCTCTTCCTTTTCATAAAATACTTTAACATAACTTCTATATCTTCTTTTCTCTCCCTTAAAGGTGGTATGTTTATAGGCAATACATTTATCCTATAATATAAATCAGCTCTGAACCTATCTTTTTTTATCATTTCTAATAAATTTTTATTTGTAGCTGCAATTACTCTAACATCAGTGTCTATTACATTTTCTCCCCCAACTCTCATGACTTGATTCTCTTGTAATACTCTAAGTAATTTGCTTTGTAAATATATAGGCATGTCTCCTATTTCATCTAAAAATATAGTTCCATTATTAGCTTGCTCAAATAAACCTTTTTTTCCTCCTCTTAAAGCACCTGTAAAAGCACCCTCTTCATATCCAAAAAGTTCACTTTCAAGTAAATTTTCTGGCATAGCTGCACAGTTTATAGCTATAAATGGTTGACTATGTCTTGGTGATGCATTATGAATAGACTGAGCCATGAGTTCTTTTCCTGTTCCACTTTCTCCAGTTATAAGAACTGTATAATCAGATTCCGCTATTTTCATACCTAGCTCTTTAGTTCTTTCCATTTTTACTGATACTGTTTTTATGTCATCAAAGGTATACCTAGCAACTTGCCCTTTTTCTCTAAGCTTCTTTGATAGGTTTTGTTCCAATTTCCTTATGTAAGTTATTTCTTGAATACAAAAATAATATCCAGTCACCCTTCCAAAACTTTCTATATTATACTTATTTACATTTAAATATTTATTATTAAACTTTATAACTTCATCATGTGCCTTACTTAATCTAAAAATCTTTTTAATATTTTCATTCTCTAGTTCATCTATATTTTTTCCTATAATATCATTTTGAATATCTAGTGTATCACTCAAACTATCATTACAAATAATTATATTTTCCTTCTCTGATATCATTGCCATACCTAAATTTGATAGGTTTATTATAGAGTTTAATTCATCTGCTTTTATAGTAAGTTCTTTATATTTAGTATTTATACCTGAATATAAACTAATCACTTCATCTGTATATTTAATTAACCTTTCAGTAATTTCTTTATCATCTAGTTTAAGCTTTGCTATTATTTGAATAAATGTTGAACTATCAATATATCTATGTCCTAAATCAATAACTTCTTTAATATATTCAGGAACTAACTCTCTCTCTCCTGGTGTTATAGCTATCTTAATGTGTCTATATTCTTCATTAGGATTATATGGTATAAAATTTAAGTGATTTATTCCTATATTGTATAAATTAGATATTGTTTCTAATACAGTATGGTTATTATCATTTACTACTAATACATCTATTCCTTCTGGTAATGAAAATAACTTGTATATATCCCTTTGCTTTATACTCCTGTTTATAGTTATTATTTTTGAGACATCCTTTACATATTTTTTTATTTTTAATACTCTATCATCTATCATTACTAATATTATGTCATCTTTTATCAATTCTTCTTCTGTTATTCTATTTAAATAATAATTTTTTATTTTTACTTTATCTTTAAATATTAGCTTTAGATTTTTATTTAAAAAACATTCTAATTTAGATAATCCATCAGTTACTACTGCTATTGTTTTCATTATAAATCTATCCTTTCTTTTGTTTATATTATGTGAGATTTTAATAGTTCTAATATAGTTCAAAATCTTTTAACTTAGTATAAAGCAAAAGTTATGCCAAATTGATAGATTACTTATTTTTATTTAATATTGACTTAGAAATATTATTATATGATTAAGATTAGATAAATAATATAACTTTATCTATAGAATCTACAAAAATATGACTTCTATCAAAAAATAAAGAGGTATTACCAACTTTTCGGTAATACCCCTTTGTTTTATTTTTAATTTAAGTGATTTTTCTTAATCTCATCAAGTAGTCCATCTTCTAGATAAATTTCTAATGCACATCCTACCATTGCCTTTACTGCTTTGTGAAGTTTATCATAAGCTTCCTCAGAATTTGCATAATTTAAAAACTCTTTTTCATGAACATATACCATTGGATTTATGTCTAGAGCTATTTCTGTATACATAGTAGGACAAACTTGGCTTACATTTCCTATATCTGTAGAACCTACTGGTCCCTCTTTTCCTTCTAATATATCCGTTATACCTGCTTCAATTAAATTATTCTTTGTTATATTCTGAAGCACCTTATTATTAATTATGTTGTCAAAAGAATTTTCAAAGTATCTATAAGAAAGTTTAGCTCCTGTCATTAGCTCTGCACCTTTCGCACAGTTTATAACTTTTTTAGTTACTTCATCTAAATAACTTCTTTCAGCAGCTCTTACGAAAAACTCACAGGCTGCTTTTTCTGGAACTATGTTTGGAGCTTCTCCTCCATTTGAAACTATCCCATGTATTCTAACATCTGATTTTACATGCTGTCTTAGTGCATTTATTCCTGCAAAAGTAAGTTGTACTGCATCTAATGCATTAACTCCCATATGAGGGTGACTAGCTGCATGTGCTGATACACCTTCAAAACTAAACTCTATTGAGTCTATTGCCAAAGCCTTGCAGTTTATGTTATTAAAAGCTTCTATATGCATCTGATAACTTACATCAACATCATCAAAAGCTCCTGCTTTAACTAAATCACACTTTCCTCCTGTTGTCTCTTCAGCTGGTGTTCCTATTAGTACAATTTTTCCTTTAAAATTTTCTTTTAACTTACTTAGTACTATACAAGCTCCTAATGTAGATGCAGCAATCCAGTTATGTCCACAAGCATGACCTGGTTCTTTATTTTCCCCATACCCAGGCAGTGCATCATACTCAGCTAAAAATGCTATAGTTGGACCATCGTTATCCCCTAGCTCTGCTCTAAAAGCAGTATCCATATTGCAGTACGGATAAGTTGTATCAAATCCATATTCCTTCATTTTCTCTACTAAGTACTTTGATGATATATATTCTTCTTCTCCTAACTCTGGATTGTTAAATATAAAATCACATACTTCTTCAATTTCTTTTCCCAGTTCATTCTCTATCTCATAAGCTCTTTTCTTTATACTTTCAATCATAATATACCTCCTATTAGAATCCAACAAATAATCCTATTGTTAAAAATACCATTACAGTAATTGTTAATACTACCATTAAAGGCATTACAAATCTAACCCACTTTGACCAAGGAATATTAGCTACTGCTAGTGCTCCCATTAAAACACCTGATGTAGGTGTTATTAAATTAGTTACACCTATACCAAATTGATAAGCTGTAACTATCATTTGTCTAGATACATCTACTAAATCTCCAAGTGGTGCAAGTACAGGTATTGTAAGTGATGCAAGTCCTGATGCTGATGGTATAAAAAATGCTATTAAACCTTCTATTAAGAAAGTTAAATTTATAAATATAGTTTTTGGAAGTCCATTTAATAAATTTGCGGCAGAATTTAAAATTGTATCTATTATAAATCCATTTTCTGCTATTATTACTATTCCACGTGCAAATGCTATACATAACCCTGCTGTCATTAAATCTCCTGCTCCACTTATAAATGAATTGACTATGTCATCTTGTTTAAGCCCTGATGCTATTCCTGATATTATACCTATAGCTGTAAATATCATTGCAATTTCAGTTATGTACCATCCTAGCTTTAAAACTCCATATATCATAATTGCCATACCTATTGTGAAAATTGCTATTACCATAGCTTCTCTTTTTGTAAATTCTTTTATGTTTGTATCAGTATTAGCCATTGATTCTTGATTCAATGATATACCATGTACTAAAGACTTTTTAGGGTCTTTTTTAACTTTATTGGCATACATCATAACAAATCCTATAGATATAGCCATATATATTATAAACATAACAACTCTCAACTCTATCCCAGAACCTGGTGTTATTTGTGACAATGCTTGTGCTATTCCTACAGAGAAAGGATTAGTAGTAGCTGCTCCAAATCCAGCTGTTGCTCCTATAAATACTGTCGCCACTGCTGTTAATGAATCATATCCCATACTGGTCATGAGTGGAATAAATATCATATAAAAAGGTAGTGTTTCTTCACTCATTCCAAATGTTGTTCCACCTAATCCAAATAGAATCATTGATATAGGTATTATTAAAAATTGGAATCTCTTCATTTTATTTACAGTATGAGCTATAACAGCTTCTATAGCTCCTGTTTTATTAACTATTCCAAAAGCTCCTCCAACTATCAAAACAAATCCAACTACTTCAGCCGCATCTATAAATCCATTTATAGGTGCTGTAAATACATCAGTAATTCCCTGTGGATTTGATGCTGCTTTTTCATAAGTTCCAGCTACAACAACCGATCTTCCGTCTATATCTACCCTTTCAAAATTTCCACTTGGCACTATCCAAGTAAGAACTGCCATTACTACTATTAGTAAAAATATTATAGTAAGTGTCTGTGGCATAGTAAACTTTTTCTTTTTTAAACTGCTCATTTTTAATCTCCCCACTTTTTAAATTAAAATATTTTATTATTGATTCCCTTTTCTATCCTATTTTGTATAGATGTAAAAAAGCTCAACATGGATACATGTTGAGCTAAATGCGCTAAATACAATATACCTACATCTTCCCTTTATCTTAGTTAAGATAGCTCTCCATCAAAATTCGGGATAATTTTGATGACAGTGCTGTACTTATTAAATACAGCCCCAGCACTAGCTTTGGACACTAGCACTTCGGCACTTACTCCTTTTATATTGCTTCATTGGCTTCCAACCTCTTCAATATTAATCTTAGTAAATGCGACCTCTACCTCAATCTTTTTATTAGATGAGGTAATTCTTATTAAATTTTATTTATTCTAAATAATTGTAGCATAATATGTCGAGATTGTAAATATTTTCAGAAGAGTTTCTATGCTTCGATAATATTAACAAATCTAACTTATACTATTCCAGTATATAATTACAACTTTAGTATTATGTTTAAAAATATATTTGTTTTCTCTTTTTTCTATCATATTGTCTATATACTTATCTAACATATCACTAAAGTTAATCTTTTTATTTAATTCTGTTTCCATTTTAAAAAGTATATCCTCTATACTATTGAATTCAATTTCATTTTCAACATCAATAAATTTTATATCTGCACATATATTTAAAGAATGTAGTATATTTGGAATGTATATATAATCTGGACAAGTTCTATCTTTATCACCTAAATCCATATACAAATCATTAAATAATGGTTTTTGAATAGTTCTCACTATAATCACTTTTTCTCTAGCTAACTTATCCATCTTACTCAAAGCATCTTTAATATCCCAAATTCGATAAAGAGAATTCACAGATAAAATATAATCACTATGCCCAACATTAATCTCTTCCCATTTTCCTTGTACTATGTCTATATTAGTTATATTATGTTCACTAATCTTTCCTTCAAGCACATTAAGCATATCTATTGAAAAATCATTAGCAATTACACCTTTACATTTCTTAGAAAGTGGTATAGTAAATTTTCCAGTACCTGCACCAATTTCTATAAGATTTTTTCCTTCATCTATTAACTCATCTATAAAATCAAATACTTCTTTTGAATAATCATAAAGTGTTGGATTATCATCATATTTATGAGATAATTTTTTGAAAAATATTCTTTCCGCTTCATCATCAAAAGCTCTTTCTCTTGCATATCCTTCTTTACTTTCAATATACTCATGCCATTTTCTCTCAAAATCTATATCTTTATAATACATGATTAATCTTCCTTTCTAAAAGTGTTAGGGACAAGATTTGTAATTTTCTATACTCAAAAAACTACTCTTACTAATGTAATAATTGATTAACTAAACAATTGATTGCTATATTTTAAAAATTAGTGAAATTCTCAATAAGCTCTTTGGTATAAGCATGCTTTGCACTTTTATACAATTCCTTAGCCTCTATAGTTTCAACTATCTTGCCATTTAACATGACCGCAACCTCATCACTAACTTCTTTTACCAAGTCTATATCATGAGATATAAATAAATAGCTTATATTAAACTGTTTTTGAGCTTTCTTCAAAACCTGTATAACTTGAGCTTGCACAGATACATCTAACATTGATGTAGGTTCATCCAATATCATAAATTTAGGATTTAATAAAAGCACTCTAGCTAAGGCAACTCTTTGTATTTGTCCTCCACTTACTTGATGTGGGTATCTATTTAAAATTTCCTCACTAAGCCCAACAAAACTTAAGTATTCCATTATGTATTCTCTTGCTTTATTCTTTTCGTAGAGTTTATGAATTTTTAATGGCTCCACAAGGCTCCCATATATAGTTTTTTTAGGGCTTAGGGCAGAATCTGGATGTTGAAATATTATCTGCATCTCTTTTCTTAAATCCCTCATTTGAGAAAAATCATAATTACTGATATCTCTACCATTAAAATAAATTTTACCTCCATCAGATTTAATAAGTCTTAAAATAAGCCTTGATAAAGTTGATTTTCCGCATCCACTTTCTCCTACAAGACCTAATGTTTTTCCCTCTTTTATTTCAAACGATACATCATCTACCGCCTTGACTATCTTTTTATTGATTATTCCGCTTTTAAACTCCTTATAAAGGTTACAAACTTTTATCATAAAGAAAACACCTCACCTTTGAACCATTAACATCAAATAGTCTTGGTTCATAATCAATACATGTTTTTTTTGCAACCTTGCATCTTGGAGAAAATCTACATCCTTTTGGTAAGTTTGTTAAACTTGGTGCTACCCCTTCAATAGGTATTAATTTTTCATTTGGCTGTGAATCGATTAAACCTCTTGTATAAGGATGTAGTGGATTATTAAATATACTATTTTTTGGACCATCTTCTATGATTTTACCTGCATACATAACTACAACTTCATCACAAAGCTTTTTAGCCAGCATTAAATCATGAGTTATAAGTATCATACTAACACCCATATTATTTCTTAAATCATAAAATACTTCATATACTTGCTTTCTTATTGTTGCATCCAAACCTTTAGTTGGTTCATCTGCAACTATCCAGTTAGGTTTTAATGATGTCCCTATAGCTGCCAGTGCCCTTTGACTCATACCTCCACTTAGCTGAAATCCATACGAATTATAAACCAACTCACTATTTGATAAAAAGAATTTTTTTAATATCTCTAAACTTTTACTATTGCAAGAATTCTTTTTTTCTTTTCCATGATAATAAAAAAGTTCATTCATATGACTTCCTATTTTCAATATTGGATTAAAAGAACTTGATGGATTTTGGGGGATTAACGCTATTTTTTTCCCTCTGATTTCTCTAATTTCCTTTTCTTTAATTTTTAGCAAATCTTTTTCTTCATATAAAACACTGCCTGAAACAGTTGAATTATTAGATACAAGGTTCAAAATTCCTAGTCCTAGCACCGATTTTCCACTTCCAGTTTCTCCAATAATTCCTGTAATTCTACCACTTTGAAAGGTTCTAGATACTCCATCTACAGCTCTTACTTTTCCTTCTTTAGTATTAAAATGAATTTTTAAATCTTTTATACTTATATCTCTATTCATAGTTTTATTCCTTCTAAAGATATTGGCTTAAAGAGTTGCTTTTTTCATCAAACATATCCCTTAGTGCATCTCCAATTAAATTTATACTGCAACACAATAATAATATACTAAAACCAGGTGCTAATAATAGATTTGGATAGCTTCTAAAATGAGTCTTAGCATCATTTATCATAACACCCCAATCTGCTTGTGGAGGTTGTATTCCTAGACCTAAAAAACTTAACGATGCCATAGAAAGTACACTTTTTCCTATCCTTATTGTAAATAGTACTATAAAAGGAGCAAATATGTTTGGAATTATATAGTGCAAAATTATATAAAGATGACTAGCACCTAATGCTCTTGCACCTTCAACATATTTTTCTTCTTTTACCTTTAATACCTCTCCTCTAACTACTCTTGAAAAACCAGCCCAGGAAGTAAATACTATTGCAATTAATAAACTTTTTATACCTGGTCCAAGAACTCCAGCAAGAGCAATCATAAAGCTAAGACTGGGAAGACCTTGAAATATATTTACAATAGACTGGATTATCGTATCTACTATACCACCACAATATCCTGCTATTATACCTACAAAACTACCAAATAGCATTGTTAATAGGCTTGCTAAAAAAGCTAAAGATATGGATACTCTGGCTCCATATAATATTCTACTTAGAATATCTCTACCTAGAGTATCTGTTCCAAGTATATGCTCTCTAGAAATCCCCATTAACCTATCCTCCATTTGTACTTGATTAGGGTCATATGGAGCTAACTCTGGTGCAAACATTGCAACAAGTATCATAATTATTAGCACTAAAAAAGCTAGTTTATGTATAAATAACATTTCTTTAAATTTATCCATATTATTTACCTCCAACCCTCATTTTAGGATTAAGAAATAGGTAACATATATCTACAATTAAATTAAACACTATAAATATAATCCCTGTAAATAGCACATATCCTTGCACTACTGGATAATCCCTACTCATTATTCCTTGTATTACATAGCTTCCCATCCCTGGAATACTAAAAATAACCTCAACCACTGTGGAGCCTCCTAAAATAGCTCCAAAATAGTTTCCCAGAACAGTTACAATAGGCATTAATGAATTTAAAAAAGCATACTTAAAAATAACTATTTTATTTGGCAGGCCCTTAGCTTTTGCTACTGTTATATAGTTTTGTCCTATACTTTCTATTAAAGTTGCTCTATTTAGTCTTGCTACAGTTCCTATAGTTCCAGCTGCTAAAACAAATCCAGGCATTATTAAATGTTTAATTGTACCATACCCACTTGTAGGTAGCCATCTAAGATTCTCACAAAATATACTTAACATGATAATAGCTAACCAAAACCCTGGAATAGATGTCAGAAGTAATGATACAAAAGTGCCAATCTTATCTATCGTTGAATCCTTTTTTAAAGCCATGATTATAGCTAGTGGTATAGATAACACTATAACAAAAAACATAGCCATTAAAGATAAAGAGAAGGTTATTGGTAACCTTCTTAATATCTCTTCTGTGATTGATGTCTTTTTGATATAGGAAAGTCCTAAATCTCCAGTCATAGCTTTTTTAGTCCAATTAATATACTGAACTATAATATTATCATTTAACCCTAATTCTTCTCTAACTCTTTCTATTTCTTCATCTGTAGGAGCAGAAATACCATCCATGCTTAAATATTCAACTGCTGGGTCACCAGGTGCTATAACCCCTAATATAAATCCTAGAAAAGTTATTCCTATCAAAATAGGGATAGTCATCAATATCCTTCTAATTAAATATTTAAATGGTGTTTTCACTACTTACTCCACTCCATATTTGCTAATGTAGTTCCATATAATGTAGGTTTGTACCCAGTTATTTTTTTATTATAGGCAATTAAGTTAACATCTTCAAATAATGGTATAGCTGATGGATGTTCTGCTGATATATCTTGAAGTTCATCATATATTTTACGTCTTTCATCTAAGTCCATTGTTTTTTCTAATTGACCTATTAATTCATCTGCTCTTTCATTTTTATAGCCCAATGAATAAGCCATATTACTTGACCCTGTGCTTCTCATATAACTATCAAATATAGAAAATGGTTCTGCATTTGGAAGCCCTTGAGTGTGAAGTGCTATATCATAATTTCCTGTTTTTTGTGCTTCCTTAAAAGCCGCTCCATCAAGTATAGTTATTTTAGAGTTTAATCCAACTTCACTTAATACAGATTGTATATACTCTGCTACAGTTTTGTATGGATAACGGTCTACACCATAAGATGGTATTATAAACTCTAACTCTTTTGTTTCCCCTTTTAACTCATCCTTTATGATTTTTTTTGCTTTTTCTGCATCATAAACAGGTTTAATTTCCTTAGCAAAAGGAGAACCTTGATTCAATATATTCATAGTTGGAGTTCCATATCCTCCATAAAATTTATTTACTATAGTTTCTCTATCCAACAACAAACTTAGTGCTTCTTTTATCTTAACATTATTAAATGGTGCCCTAGTACCGTTTGTAGATACAAATTGAGTTATTGTTGATGGAGATGTTTTAATCTCAAAGTTTTCATCCTTTATTAGCTCACTAGCTAACTCTGGAGTAATAGCCCCTAAATCCATAACACCCATAATTTCCTCTGATTTAAGTGCTGTGTAACGAGTTTGTGCATCTTTAATTACATTTACTCTTACATTTTTAACTTTACTTTTATCTCCATAATAGTCTTGATTTCTCTCTAACAAAACAAATTGTTCTTTTTCTCTTTCTTTTATCTTGAATGGACCAGTTCCTTGTGCATATTTAGTAAAATCTCCCGTTTTTATATCAAAACACTCTGGACTATACATAGCACTTCCAAATCTAGCCATGTTATATATTAAAGTTGATATTGGTTTACTAAAAGTAAGTTTAACTTCATAGTCAGAAACTTTATCCACACTTAGTAAATTAGGATATGTCTTTTCTATATCAAACGAATAAAAAGGTGAGGATTTTGTTTTCATATTCATATAACGTTCAAAGTTTTTTACTACTGAATCTGCATTCAAATCTACACCATCATGAAATTTTACACCCTTCTTTATTGTAAATGTCCATTCTTTATAATCATCTGAATTTGACCACTTTTCTGCAAGTTCTGCCTTTGGTTTTCCATCATCACCCAATCCTACTAGCGGTTCCCAAACATAAAGTATAGAACTTGTGTAATAAGCATCTTGTTCACCTGGTGCCAAATCCCTAGCTGCTGCTAAAACTACTTCCTTTTCATTATTCATCTTGCTAACATCATTATTTTCCTCTGGTTTACTACACCCTGTTAGCAATGATAACATCAGCATAACTACTAAAATTATACTACTCAACTTCCCTTTTGAAATCTTCCTCATGATACATTTCCCCCTTATTTAGAAATATGAGCATAAAAAAAGTTATAGCAAATAATGCTATAACATCCCATTTTAATATGTATACTTTAAATTCTAAATTCCATATACAAAACAATAAATCTAGTTGCTCCCCCCTAAATTTATTTACTAATATTTAATGTAGGTATCTGACTTACATTTCATTTTCTCAGCCTTTCTAAATAACATCTGTTGGCTATGTAGAATTTATCCATGCTTACAGTGATGGGTTCGTGTTGGATTTTCACCAACTTCCCTACTCTTTAAATACGTTTATTCAATTCTTAGTTTAATTGTATGCAATCTTATATAAATTGTCAACTTAAATCAAAATATAGCACTATATGCAAAATTAAAAATTATAAATATATAGTAATTCATCCGATAAAAACACTACTTTTAATTTAGTATTTATATTTACTAGTTGTATATGTTACAAACTAAGTGTCTAAGCTTTATTATGAAATATAAATATTTAAATTAAAATTTACAATTATCTATCTATTAAAGTCTATTATAAAAACAGATATATTTTTTTCATACGGAAGGTAATAAGCTACTTTATCTCCTTTAACTACATTTTTCATAATATGATTGTATATAGTTTCATACTCTCCGCCTTCATCATAAGACTTAGCATACCTGACTATATCATCTTCACAAGTAAATGTCTGTCCAAATTCAAGACTTAATGGTATTAATTCATATTTAAGTTTCTTTTCATCTAATAATGATTTTAAATTTTTTGAACTATGTCTTTCTACCATGTCCATTCTTTTCTTAGATACTGGAATATGAGTTTTGGATTTATCATTAACAATTGCAATTAATCTATCACAGTGTTCAGTAAAAAATTCTATATTCTCATATGAAAAAAATGAAATTAATATAGTATCAAATCTTGTATTTATCTCTTTAAAATCTTTGACCATATATCTAATATTGTTTATATTATTGTCTTTTATTGATTTTTCTAAGTAATTTATAGCATTTTGGTTTATATCAATACAAGTTATATCTTTTAGTTCTTCGCTTAAATACATATCTATTAAACCTAATCCACAACCTACATCACAAAAAGTTTGGCTATCTTTGATGTATGGAATTATTTCTTTAGCTAATATCTTGTGAAAACCAGTATATTCACTTGCATCAACAAAAGATTTTATTGTAGTATCATTCCAATTCATTCTCATACTTAAATTTCCCCACTATCTTTTAAATTTACTTTCTGACCTGTACTGTAAAACATACTGTTTCTCTCATTTCCACTTATTATGCTCATTACTTTATCATGTTCTTTAATTACAAATCCTGATAAATCATTTACCCCATACTTAAATAATATAGGTGCCATTGGAGTTGCTGGACCTACCAATACCACATAAGCATTTTTACTTAATTCTAAATACCAAGGAAAAGTTTTTGTACTTAATGTATAACAAGATATAACTACAAAGTCCTGTTCAGGTAAGATATATGGTGCTGAAGTCTCTGGATAATCACCATATATATCTTCACTTTCTATTATGGATAAATCACACACAGGTGCAAATAGTTCTTCTAAATAGTGAAAATGACCTATAACCGCTACCTTTTTCCCCCTTATCATATTTTGGTATGAAATAAAAGGGTCATTAATTCTATCTTCTATAAAATTGTTTTCATTTAACTTTATATTATTTTCTTTTGAAATTTTTACAGAATTATAATAAGAATTTATTGCAGCTAAGCCAATTCCTGATTCTGTGATATTCCAAGACTTAATACATCCAGCTATTTCATGTAAAGATTTTCCTTTAAAAGATTTCACAAACTCTGGAGGACGCCCATCTTCATTATATACAAAACCTATACCACTACCTACACTACTTCTTACTAAAATATTATGTTGCCCAACAGCTATATCTTCAACGATTATATCCTTAGGAATTCCTTCTATTAAATCATCATAAATTTCCCACAAAGCCAGTTACCTCCTCCTGTACAATACTTTTTATTTCTTTTCTATTTAAGACTTCACCTTTTCTAACCTTGTGCCTAATATCTAGTAAAATATTATCTAAGCTTTCTATGTATTTAATACTTTCTATTTCTTCATCTGTCGTAGATATTACCTTTGAAATTCCACCATTTTTAATAACTATTCTTTTATCAGCATTTAAAGCTAATATAGGGTCATGTGTTGAAATTAAAATTATTTTTTCCTTTTTAGATAATAGTCTTAGAGCTTCTTTTCTATCTATACCTGCATTTTCAATTTCATCAATTAAAACTATCGGTGAAGAACTCATATATGCAGTATCCGATATCATAAGAGCCCTTGATTGACCTCCCGATAATTGAGTTATTTTTGTGGTTAATTCAAATTTTTCTCCAGCTAGTTTATTAGCACAATAAAAGCATTTTTTTACTATGTCATCTTGATTTTTACAGAAACGACTTTTAGAGTGCATTTGTAAAAATTCTTCTACTGTTAAATCCATTACAAAATTCATATTTTGTGAAAGTTGAGCTACTAACTTTCCATCCATAACAAAACGAGTTTCATCACTTGGAACACTTTCATTTATTAATATTTGTCTGTTAGTAGGAGTGTCTCTCTGGGCTAAACATTCAATATCCTCTAGCAGTCTACTTTTTCCTGAGCCTGTAGGTCCAACAATACTTATAATTTCTCCAGCCTTTATTTTCAGCGAAATAGCTTCTTTTTCTTTTAGCTTATTGTACCCACCATTAATAGTAATACTTTCTATATTTAAGCTCTCTTCATCTTGGTCAAATTCTTTTAAAAACTCCACCAATTTAATATATAATTCTTCTTTTTCTATACCAAAAGTTATATAAAATTCCTCATCTAAAGATTCTATTAAATTATTAAAAGTAATTGAGTCATCTATATTACTTAGATTATAATTTAAGAAAAAATCAAAGGCCATAGAATAGCTTTCTTTTATCTCTTCTATAGACATGTTTAGTAAATTTTCATAATTATCATATTTCATAGTCAAACTCCATTTTCTTTATCATCCCCATTTGATAAGATTCTCCAATTCTAGTCTCTCCAGTACAGTAAGAACACACTGATGCTGGTGTTGTAAAACGTAATTGCTTTTCTCTAAGCGTAGTTATTTCTTTTATATCACTTAAATATTTCTTAAGTAAAAATACTCCTTGTCCTGTGATTCCATTTATAAATATTATCTTAGCTTTTGAATTTACTTGACGTACATTAAAGGAAAATACCTCCCTTTCTGCTTGTGATACTATATCTCCTTTTGTAATTACAACAATATCAGCATATTTTAGCATTGGTCCTATTTTTCTAGGTGTATTTATCCCTGATAAATTATCTATTACACAAACTGCTGGTATAGTTTTTATATATGGTGAGCAACGATTACAAAGCCCTGCACTTTCAGTAATTAAAATATCTAAGTTTAATTTTTGAGACCAATAAAGTGCATCCTCAATATTACTTATAAAAAAATGGTCTGGACAAATTTTACCAGAAAGTCCAATTTGAACAGGTATATTATTCTCTTCATATCTAATCTGGTCAAAAGATGTAAGGCAGTCAAACTTTACTACTCCAACCTTATTTTCTTCTGCCTCCATAGCTTTAATTAGATGAAGAATAACGGATGTTTTTCCAGATGATGGTGGCCCCGCTACTGTAATTAGTTTCATATCAATTCCCCTTTTTATGAAAGAAAGTAGGTAAAATCCTACTTTCTTCTAATTTACATCTATATATTATTTATTAACTTTATGTCTATACATTATTTAGTAACTTTATATCTATATACTATTTAATAGCGTTTTTAGTTAATTTGCTATATTGTTCATCACTTAAATCAACATGATAAAATAACTTATAAAATTCTTTTGTTTTTTCTTTTAAATCATAATTAAAATTCTCTGGATAAAGTATTTCAGATAACCAAATCATACCCATATATCTATTTACAGATGGAGGGAATCCCATCCAATTATATGGAGTACTTGGTGCTTCATAGTATTTACCACTAGATATAGCACTTATTTTTTGCCATTCAGCCTGACTTCCTACTTTACTATATATACTCTGTGGTGCAAACACTATTACATCTGGATTCCATAAGTATAATTGTTCTAATGATACTTCATTTCCATTGCCTTTACTTGATGGGTCATCAAGCTTTGCAACATTATTTGCAAGTATATTAATAATTTCAGAGTGGAAAGACCCTTCTGCGATTATATTTGTTCCTGTATCTCCTAAGCAATAAGCAAGGTTTACTTTATTCTTATCACCTATTTTCTTCATCGTTTCTACAGTTGTATCATAAGTAGCTTTACAGTAATCAGCTAATACTTTTGCATTATCTTCTACATTTAAAATTTCCCCTAGCTTAGTGTAGCATTCTGACATATTAGCAGTTGTAGCTTCTATAAATATAGTTGGTATACCTGTTTGTTCTTGTATAGAATCTAAATCTTCTTTCATGCTACCTTTCTTCTCACCTATATCAATAATTACTTGTGGTTCTGCTGCTGCAAGGGCTTCCATATTTAAATCTCCCTTACCATAAAATTGACCAAAAACAGGAAGACTAGTATACTTTTTATCCACATAGTCTTTTGAATCATCTGTCCAATCTCCTGATAATCCAACTAACTTATCTGGTGCTACTGAAAATAGTACGATTTGTGCTAAACTTCCTGAAGGTGCTATTTTTTCAATATTTGCTGGAATCTCAACCTTTCTACCTACTGAATCAGTAAACATTATTGTTTTAGATGCGTTTTTATCCTCTTTTTCACCTTTAACATCATCATTTGATGATGTACATCCAACTAAAGATGTTATTGCTAAAGTTAGTACCAATAACAATGATAATAATTTCTTTTTCATTTTATCCCCCCTTAAGTAAATTATATAGTTACACTTTTTGGTATGCAGACTCTGATTTTGTCATCATATAAACTGTTTAATTCTACATCTACATTATATAATTTTTTAATTAGACCAGAATTAATTATGTACTTAGGCACACCAAAAGCTAATATTTCATGATTGTATAAAGCTAAAACCTTGTCTGCATACAAAAAGGCCTGGTCTGGATTGTGTGTTGACTGAATTATTATATATCCATCCCTCGTTAATTCTTTTACTGTATTTAATACTCTGATTTGATTACCATAATCTAAATCAGAGGTCGGCTCGTCCATAATAAGTATCTTTGCGTTTTGAGCTAAAGCTCTCGCAATAAGTACTAATTGTCTTTCTCCTCCACTTAAATTTACAAAACTCCTATCTTTTAAATAGGAAATTCCTATTTTGTCTAAAGATTCTTCAACTATTTCCATTTGTTTTTTAGTAGGTTTAGACATAGGTGAAATTTGTGATGTTGTTCCCATCAATACCATTTCAACAACGGAATAACTAAACACAGGATTATGAGACTGAGGGATATAAGCTATTTTTCTTGCTAGATTCTTAATTTTATAATCCTTCAAGTTTTTTCCATCCAATAATATTTCACCTTTATATCCTTTTAATAACTGAAGTATACACTTAAACATAGTACTTTTCCCTGCACCATTAGGTCCTAATATACATAGTAACTGACTACCTTCAACATTAAAGGATATTTGATTAAGTACATTTTGATCTTTATAAAAATAACTGAGATCTTTAACTTCTAAAATCATATTAATCCCCCCTTTTCGTAATCAGATATATGAAAAATGGTACACCAATAAATGATGTTAATATACCTATAGGTATCTCACTAGTCCATAAATTTCTAGATACATTATCAACTAACAACAAAAACGATGCTCCAAACATAGCTGATGTTGGCAATAAATAAACAAAGTTATTTCCAACTAATCTTCTAGATAAATGTGGTATTACAAGACCAACCCAACCTATCATTCCACTTACAGCAACACTTGCAGAAGTTAAAAGTGTAGCACATATAATAGTAATGAATCTTATACGCTTTGTATTTATCCCCATTGTTCTTGCCTCATCTTCTCCTACAGTCAATATGTTTATTTGCCAGCTAATAAGTATTAGAGGTACTATACCTATTAACATAGGAATAATCGCAAATTTTATATCAGATATTTTAGCTCCTGATAAACTCCCCATCAACCAATATGTAATTGCAGGTAACTGGTCATTAGGGTCTGCTACAAGTTTTATAAAAGATGTACCTGAAGAAAATAATGAACTTACCATAATACCAGATAAAATTAAGCCTAACACCTTACTTCCCTTTGTTCTTTCACTTATCAAATAAACTAAAATTACAGTAATTAAACTAAAAATGAATGCACTAACAGTAACCTCTCTACTGCTTTTATAAAGAAATAGCGCTAAAGCTGCTCCAAATGCTGCTCCTGATGATGCCCCTAGTATATCTGGTGATGCCATAGGATTTAAAAAAATATATTGATATGATGCTCCTGCAGCTGCCAATGCCCCACCTACTAAACATGCAAGTGCTATTCTTGGCAATCTAACATTTAAAAATATAGTTTCCATGCTATCTGTCCAAAACTTATCTATATTACATATTTTTGAAACTAAAATTCCAAATACTTGATGTGGTTCTACTGGATATTTTCCAAGTGCTAACGATACTAATATCAATACAATCAATATAATAACTAAACAAAGCATAATTAATTTATTACTTCTTACACTCTTACTCACTTATTTAATCCCTTTCTGCCCCTACTATTTTCATCATTTTACCTGTCTTTTCAATATCCTCATAAGGTGCACTTATTTTTACTAAATTAAAACATTTGTCTATATCCTCTACAACAAATCCACCTATATTTTTTATACCTATTTTTTTAAAAGCTGAAGATATAGGTGTCGATATATCACAAATTACGCTTTCTTTATTAAGTGAATCATTGGCTATTTTTATTAAATGTTTATTAATAATTAAGTCTCCACCTAAATATGTACTATCATAGTTTTCTACTAAATATCCATATGCTGATATGTTGTAATCACCTTCTTCTATTTTTCTATTGAAAAAATCCACATCATATCTAAATTTAATTTTATTTTTATTTTTAAGATTTCCCTCTACTACTGCTATTTTTTTTGATGAATCATCAATCATGCAAATAAAATGATGATTAATTTTCTCTACTTTTGATGGTTTAGTGCAAATATTCTGATTATAATAAGAATTTATTGCTGCTAATCCTAAACTAGCCTCTATAAAATTCCAAGACTTAATTGACTTGCATAAATCTTTTAAAGACATATTTATTTTTATATCGTTTTCAAAAGAAAATCTTTTATCACATAATAAATGACTAATACCTGCTCCATAATCTGTTATTACCATAGCAAACTCTGAACCTATAACAAAATCTTTTACTCTTATGTTTTCTGGTACTTTATCTATTAAATTATTATAAAATTCCCACATTTTGTCACCCCCTTCAAAGTAATTATATTATGTTTTATACTATTTAGCTATAATATTTTATATTTTTTTACAATTTTAGTTATGTTTTGTTATGTTTTATTATGTTTCATTTTTTATACTTCCGTATTTCTTAATTTAACAGTCCTACTTTAAAGTCATCAGTTTATTTAGTAGATATGGCTATTATGCACAAGTTTTCCATAAATTCAAAATAACTATAATACTCTTGAAACTAAAAAAGCCATGCAAACTAATCTAATTTGCACGGCTTTATACTCATTAATCTACACCTAATACAGCTTTAACTTTTGCTGCTATTGTGATAACTCTTGGCCCAAATATAACTTGAACTGAATTTTTCTTTCTAACTACTCCACTTGCACCTAAATCATTTACCCAGAAACCATCTTCATAGAATCCATCTATTGAGTTTAACTCTACTCTAAGCCTAGTTGCACAGTTTGTAATATTTTTTATATTACCACTTCCTCCTAGACCTTCTATTATAGAATGTACAAGTTCTGTATCTTTGTCTTCTACTGTATCTTCTACTGCACCATTATTTACTGCTTTAACATTATCTACTGATTGTCTTTCTCTGTATTCTTTCTTACTATAAAGCTTAACTTCTTCTGAACTTCTTCCTGGTGTCTTTATATCAAACTTCTTAATTGCCCATTTGAATATTACATAAGTAACTATAAAGAATATTGGTATTAAAAATAATAAAGGTAATGCATCCACTTTTTGAGGTTGCAACAAGTTAGGAAACATATTTCTAAATGATTCTCCCATTATAGAAACATTAAACATTTCTGTAAATACATATGTTAATCCTGCTAGCGGTACATATACTACAAAGTACAATAATGGTGCAACAAATAAGAATGTATACTCTATTGGTTCTGTTACCCCTACCAACATGGCTGTTACTATTGCTGGTATCAATATACTTCCATTAAACCCTAAGACAAAAACGTTTTCCACATTTGCAAAAACTGACCCTAATCCTATAAATACCCCTGCTACAACAAGTAATATAACAGGAATCATCATTGCTCCAGAAAGTACTTGTAATTTATCATTCATTTTGAATAGATTATAATTAGTTAGACAATAAATATTTTGTCATGATATTATTATATATAATAATACAAAGAGAGATTGTTTTATCAGAGCTAGAAAAAGTAATACCTAATATGAAATAATTATACTAATTGAAAAGGAAGTAGTCTATGAAAATAGCAATCATAACAACTGAATTCTTAAAGGAGTTTGTAGAGAACTCTATAAAAAGGTTAAATATTAATGCAGAAATTGAAATATATATTTATAAAGATTTTTCTCATGTTGGAGATTTGTATCTAGAAATCGAAGATAAGTTTGATGGATTTGCAGTTAGTGGCCCTATCCCTAAGGAAGCTATTACAAAAAAAGCTGGTACTATAAAAAAACCTTTAGTTGATTTTGGTACGGATTTACAAAGTTATTATGATACGTTTCTAAAACTTATTTTTAAATACAATACATTAGATTTTTCTAGAGCATACTTTGACCTAATGGACTGGGCAGATAATCCAAAAGACATATCATATTATTTATCAAATGGTACTTTTGGAGATTTAATGTATAGTATTAATGAAAATGCATCCAAAATGAGTTTATCTGATATAGCAGAACTTGAAAAAAATATTGCAAAAAAACATATTAAGTTATGGGATGAAGGTAAAATTGATTTTTCTACTACTCGTTTTAGTAGTATTGTTCCTATGTTACAAGATGCAGGAGTAAATTTTCATTTTATATATCCTGACATAAACTTATTAAAAAGTACTTTTAATGAATTAATAAAGGACATTCATCTGCATAGAATGAAGGTAAACCAACCTAGTGTAATATATATAACAGCTAAAGATACAAACTATGATGATTATACTATAGATAAAATTTATAAAATATTGAATACTGTAAAAAAAGACAAATTAACTGATTTTATAATTGAAAAAAATAGTAGTTCTTTTAAAATTTTTACTAAATGCGACACTATTAAATCATTAACCAAAAATTTTACTACATGTTATATAAAAGAATTTATTGAAAATAGTATAGAGTTTAAAGTATGTGTTGGGTATGGAATTGGTAATGATATAAAACAAGCTATGTCTAACGCCATAAGTGCTAATAAGGAATCTAAAATAAATCATTTAAACTACAGTTTCTTAGTTAATGAAAGTTATGAGACAATAGGACCTTTATTATGTGATAAATTACTTACTGTTTCAAATAAAGTAACTCCACACATAAATACAATTGCCAAAAATTCTAAATTATCTACTCTTACTATTCAAAAGATTATATCTGTTACTGAAATTCTACAAAGAGATGAAGTTACTCCCAAGGAATTATCTTCATGTTTAAATGTAACAGTAAGAACTGCCAATAGATTTTTAAGTAGTCTCCTAAAGTCTGGAAATGCTACTATATTATACGAAAAACAAAACTCAACAAAAGGTAGACCTGAGAGGGTATACAAATTATTTATATCAGAAAATAAACATTAAAATCTATAGTACATAAAAACATTTTATCAAAGATAGGCGAAATACTCCATCCTCAACGTAAGTAGGGTGGAGATGTAAACCTGTAATATAAATTAAAAGGAGGTGAAGAAATGATACAGATGAAAGCTTTTAAGTTTAGAATATATCCAAATCAAACTCAAAAAGAAATAATAGAAAAATCTTTTGGATGTTCAAGATTTGTATATAATCATATGTTAGCACTTCAAAAAGAATGCTATGAAAAAGAAGGTAAATCACATTCAAAGTATGATTTAATTAAAAAACTTCCATCACTTAAAAAAGAATATGAATGGCTTAAAGAAGTTGATTCAACCAGCTTACAAGCTACTATTGATGATTTATATAGTGCATAAAAACTTCTTTAGAGAATTTAAAAAGGGTAATAATCAAGGATTTCCAAAGTTCAAAAGTAAAAGAAACCCTAAAAGAAGTTTTGAAAGTAAGTGTGTAAATAATAATATAATTATTAAGGATAATCTAATTAAGCTACCAAAATTAAAATGGGTTAAGGCTAAAGTGACTCAAAATATAAATGGTAGAATATTAAATGTTACTGTATCAAAAACACCTACAAGTAAATATTTTGTTAGTATGTGTTGTGAGGTTGACATAAAACAATTAGAAGAATCTAATAAGTATATTGGCATAGATTTAGGCTTAAAAGATTTTGCAATATGTTCTAATGGAAGCATATTTAACAATCCTAAATGGTTAAGAAAAGCTAACTATAGATTGAAATTGGAACAAAGAAGATTATCAAAGATGAAGAAGTTCAGTAATAATTGGAATAAGCAAAGAATTAAAGTAGCTAAGATACATGAAAGAATAGCTAATCAAAGAAAAGATTACCTACATCAAATATCAACTAAGCTAATTAGAGAAAACCAAATAATTTGTTTAGAAGATTTGAAAGTGAGTAATATGATTAAGAATCATAAATTAGCAGGTGCAATAAGTGAAGTTAGTTGGTATGAATTTAGAAGGTTACTTGAGTATAAAGCTACTTGGTATGGGAGATTAATTTCTGTAATAGGAAATACATATCCATCAAGTCAGTTATGTAGTGTATGTGGTCATAGAAATAAAGATGTAAAAAACTTATCACTTAGAAAGTGGGTTTGTTCAGAGTGCCATACACAGAATGACAGAGATATAAATGCCAGCATAAATATACTAAAAGAAGGATTAAGATTAGTGGGGATGGAACAGCCCTTAGAGCCTATGAATGCTTAGTGCAAAAGTGCTATCGAATATGAATCTCCACCTTCAAACATTACCGAAGGTAATTAAGGTGGAGTAGTTCAAGTTATTGTCTATTAAACTGTATTTTAAACTTTATATATCTTTTAAGGAGTAGGAATATCCTTTGGAATAGGACACTTATATGTTTTCCCATTCATTGATTTATCGAATTCTTCTTTTGCCTTTTTAGCTATCTCTGGATTGTTTAATATTTTAGCTCCAAACATAGCCATAATTTTTGCTGCATATATCATACCTTTTTCTCCAATAGAACTTCCTGCACAAGATGTAAACTGCCAACTATGCCCAGGTGCACCTATGTTTGTACATCCTGTAAAAAAGTATGCTGTAGGAACTATATGCATTACATCTCCAATATCAGTAGAGCCATAGCTATTAAAGTTCGTAACATTTCCTCCTCCATAATATAGGTGAGTTCCTTCTGGTAAATTATATTTACTTATCATAGCCTCATATTGTTGTGGGCTTTGTCTATCTAATTCAGCTGCAAAATCCAATTCATCTTGAGTCCAAGGCTCTTGTGTAATATCATCCATACATTCTGACACAAGATTTGCTAGAACATGATTGTTTAAAGTATTATAGCATCCTCCTAAAAACTCTACTTCAACCTCAGTCTCAGTCATCATTGCAGCTCCTTTTGCTACCTTTATAAGTCTTTCATATGTATTTTCTACAGCTTCTCTACTCAAAGCTCTTGTGTAATACCATACTGATGCTTTATCAGGAACTATGTTAGGTGCTACTCCTCCATCTGTAATAGTATAATGAATTCTTACATCAGAAGTAACATGCTCTCTCAGATAATTAGCTCCTACATTAGTAAGTTCTACAGCATCTAAAGCACTTCTTCCATTTTGAGGGTCTGACCCTGCATGTGCAGTTATCCCCTTAAAATGGAATTTTACAGAATTAACAGCTGTTGATATACCCACTGTAGCTTCACTAATTTTATTTGGATGGAAATTTATAGCTAAGTCTAGACCTTCAAATGCACCGCCTCTAGCCATAAATCCTTTACCTGTTAATTGTTCTTCTCCTGGACATGCATAAAAAACTATAGTTCCTCTTAAATTATTTTCTATCATTTCTTTTTTAAGTCCTATTACCGCTCCTACATGCGCAGTACATAATAAATTATGTCCACATCCATGACCACAAGCTCCCAATTCAAATGCTTCTTGCTTTGTTGAAACTTTTTGGTTTAAACCAGGTAATGCATCAAACTCTCCCATAAAACCTATAACTGGTTTCCCTGAGCCAAAACTAGCCTTAATAGCTGTAGCTAAACCTCCTACCCCTACTTCCACATCAAATCCTTCACTTCTTAGAAAATTTGCTGTATTTTCACATGCTTTGAACTCTTTAAATGCTTTTTCTGGATTTTTCCATATTTTCTTACTCAAATCATCAAGTTTAAGTCTTTTTTCATCTATCTCTCTTATAGATATACTTCCTATCATTAACTTTACCTCCCATAAATCTATTTCATATTAACCAAATATAAGTGGACCTATTATACTAGCAAATGCCACTGAAGCAATAGTTACAGTAACAAATCCCCCTATAATCATCTTTGGTAATAAATAATCTGTTGCCCTTTGCTTTTCTTCTACAGTTCCTTCCATAGCATCAATACCTTCATTAGAAATTATCTGTGTTGCTGGATAAGCAAGCATACAAGTTACACCAATCGCTGCTGACATTCTTGGAGAATATCCTAATAACTTTCCTACAATTGCAGTAAATAGTATTATGAATATAGCTCCTATAACTAGTATTCCTATAGTTGGAACAATCATTGCAAATAGTGCTGTTGGAGTTACCTTAGCAAGTCCTCCAGGTAACATTAACATACAACCAAACATTATAATCCCATTAGATTGAGATTTATCTAAAATTCCTTTTTCTAAAAATCCTATTCGTGTAAAAATTAGCCCTACTAACAAACATGCTATATTTGGATTTAAATAATAGTTTGAAGGAGTAAATCCTGATATTAGAGTAGCCAAGCCTACAAAGTTACCAATCATAGCAACAAATGAAAGTTTTGCAAGATATACTAATGTAGATGATTTTTTATTTGACTCTTCTTTAAAAATTCTCATACTTGGAAGCTTAAAATTACTTTTTGATTCATCCCTTAAGAAATCTCCCCTATCTCTTTTAAATTTTAATTCTTTATTTATACAATATGTTGTTATAGGAATACCAAAGAATTTTTGAAATGACAATACTAGAATTACAAATGCTGCAAGTTCAGGTCTATTTGCTGCTTCTGCAACCGTTGTTACAATAATACCAGCAATAGTAGAACCTGCTATTGGAGGTGCTGCTATTAAAGCATACTCTCTACCAAATAACATACTACCAACTGTGAAACAACCAACCGCTATGCCTACAATACCTACTAATGCAATTACAACTGTTTTCCATTCATGGCATAAGTCTTCAAGGTTTATAAGTGTTCCTAAGTTAGTTATTAATAATGCTATACCAAAGTTACTCATCGCAGCTAATATCCCCGATGCTCCTGTAACATCTTTTGGTAGAATATTAGTCCAAAATCCTAATAAAAATATAATACATACAAATAGCAATGTTGAAATTGCACCTTTTGTTTTCTTAGATAAAAACTCACTAAAAGCATAAATCATTACACATACAGTAAAGCAAGTAAGCGGATTCCAAAAATTTTCCATTGTTGTTTCCTCCTAAATATAATAATTTTTTATCAATAAAGCAATAATTATAAAATGTATATTCTGTGGTTATTATTAACTACATATAGCACAGTTTGATATTTTTTGATGATATTTTTATACGTCTTAAATTATTCCTAAAATATCTAAATAAATATAACTTATAGTTAACTTTTTAAATATTTACCATAATCATTAATTTACTAGACTTCTTTTCAATTTTTGACTTTCTACATTATTTTATAAATGCAGAATTGTACTACAACTATCTTCAATTTTAATATACATGTTGGAAGACTTGTCTTTATTTAATATTAGATATATAATTTACGCTTTATATACGTCTTAAATTATTCTTAAAATAGCTAATATAAATTAATAACATACCTATTACTATTGTTAAAAGATACCTTATTTTAATTATTTCTTTTAAGTCTTCTTTAGGTACAAATTTGTATCTACTAATACCTCCCCCCTCTTTAAATTAGACTATATCTAGCGACTTTAGAAATCGTATTTCTAGGAATAACAATTATTTGTCATATTAAATCAATGATAAACTATATGTCTATAGTAGTCCTAAATTATTCTTAAATTAACAATAAAAAATAAATTTACTAAAATATAAAGTCACTAGTTTTTATTTTGTCAAACTATTCTTGATATAAATTATAATTTCAAACTTTACTTTTGTCAATATATTCTGACAATAAATTGCAAATTTATAGTTTTAAAATTAGTCTTAATCTTCTTATATCACTATGTACTTTATACTTAAATACTACAAAAATTTTTAGTGACTATAAATTCTATGTCAGTATATAAAGTCCTAAGTTTATTTTTATTTAAACGTGATAGTACTATATTCAAGTAAATTTCCATAAAAATCCCCCTATTTTGTCATGAACCTATCTATCCCTATCATCTTTAAGATAAATTGGTGGATGCTTCACACTTTTTAATTCTTCATTGCTTTTTAAAAGTTTATTATTATTTTCCATATCATAAATCTGTAACATAACTTTATTTACATATAGAGCATAATAATCATCACTATAAAAATACTGATATTCATATTGAGGGTCATCTTTGTAATATACTCTGTATAGTATTCCTTTGTAGCTTGCTTTCTTTGCTTTTTCTTTTGTAATACTCTTTATATTATCTTCTGAAATATCTTGCTTTACCATACATTTATTAATATATATTTCAGCATCCTTCCATGGTTTAAAGTAATTGTTATATACAACACTCCCTGTTATACCTACAATACTTATAATTAATACTAATAAAAAAGATATAGTAGTATCTACTATCATCTCAATTAACCCAGAAAAATCCTTCCCAATTTTTTTCTCGTCTCCAGGATGTAATTCTGGAAGATATTTATCACAGCAAATAAATTTTGCTCCAGCACCTTCAATTTTATCTTTAAATTCATTAAAAGGATAATACAATACCTTATTCCCTCTATCTACCAATTCACGAACTACTTCAACTGTAGGATTAGTGTGACCATATGCAGGAATACTAAAAAATACTATTTTACTCATATTTTATCCATCCTTTTATAATTTTTTTAAATTATTATTCTTTACCTATTACCCCCATATGACCTATAAAATTTATCAAATCACGTTGATGAACAATTCCTAATCCTCTTTCTTCATCTCCTAGTATCAATAATTTATCTCCTGCATTTATATTAAATACATCCCTTGCTTCTTTTGGAATAACAATCTGACCACGTTCACCAACTACGACAGCTGCAAAGAAAAATTTTCCTTTAGGTGGTATTACAATACCTGTTTTTTCTTCTGAATGATTAACTAAGTCATCTAGTTTGACATTGTACAATTTTGCAAGTTTAATGCAACTATCTATATCAGGAGTAGATTCGCCATTTTCCCATTTTGCTACTGATTGTCTAGATATATTAAGTTTTTCAGCTAATTCCTCTTGTGTGTACTGATGAATTTTTCTTAGTCTTTTCAAATTCGTATTAATCATATTTTTCATACCTCCTATGTTTATAGTATTAGATTTATTGCTTAAATTCTATCAACTAATCTTAACATTCATGTATGTATTTATATATTTTTTTCTTATATGACTTTATTGTTTAAATTACATATCTTCTTAAATTATAGTAATATAAATTTATGACACAAGAGAATAAAAAAGTTATACTTGATAGCTATGAGGTTTCTTTGATTTAAAATGACATATTCTATTTGAAAAGCTCAAATGACAAAAATATCATTAATTTTACCTATTGAAATAACATCATATCCATTATTATTTAATGAGTTTAATATTGTATCATTAAATGGCTTTAAGACATAATCATGTCTATTGCTTATTATAGTAAATTTAGTGAAACTAGAACTAAACTAATTATCTGTAAAATCAATAGGGCTTTGTGGTTTAGGCTTGAAGAATATCTCTATAAGAAAATCATTTATTATAATGTGTATATTGAAATTAGCGGTGATGTATTAGAAAAAAATATATAAAATTACAGAAAAAGGAAAAGATGAGTTTCTAGAATGGCTTGAAAAAGATATTTTCCGTCTTAAAATGTACTTTTCTAATAATTTAGATATAGACACTAGGCTTGTTTTATTAGAGCATCAGTTGTTTCAACACCAAGAAAGGATTAAATTCTTATACAGTCAAATGGAACGTTATAGTGAAGTGCCTCCTCTTCATAGCAATGATTTTGGTGATTATATAGTTCTTGATGGTGCTATTATCAGGGAGCAAGGTTCTATAAAATGGCTAACAAATTGTATTAACCATCATAAAAATGACTAATACTACTTTAAAATAATAAGTTGTTAATTTTAATAATTTATTTAATTACAAACATTAAACTTACAAAAAAGGGCGTAGCACTATTTTCTAGTGCGACAACCCCTTTTTGCTAAATCACTTTGATTTACTCACCTTTTCTTACATCATTTTCACCAATATCTTGTATTCCAACAAATATAAGATTTATTAGCTCTGTTAGTGATTTCCATTGCGATTTTTTTGAATCAAGATAATAATAGTTTTTAGTCCCTTCTCTACGTACATTAACAATTTCTGCTTCTTTCAATATTTTAAGATGATGAGATACAGCAGGGCGAGAAAGATGTGTTTTTTCTGTAATTTCTCCTACTCGTATACCATTGAAGTCACTCTCTAAGAGTGTTATTAAAATTAACTGTCTAGTTTCATCACCCATAGCAGAAATAGCTTTACGACAGTCTTTAAATTTAGATGTTATTTCTTCTATTCTTTGCTGACATTCTTTTTCCATAAAATCCTCCATATCTTATAAGTATCTAACACTTGCTGCCTCTTTTTGTGCAGTACGTCTATATTTAACATCTGGATATCCAATAACTAGCGTTGTGAGAACATGATTCTTGTGTTTTAAACTTAGAAGCTTTTTTAACTTTGGTGAGTTATTTGCTACATCTGAAAAATATCCACTAAATAAAACCCCCAGACCATAAGATTCTGCCATTAGTGCCATATTAGATGCTGCAAGTGAACCACTAATCTTATCTTTTGTAATTATCATTATTGCAATAGGAGCATGCTTGAAGAAAAAGTTATCATCAATCTCAATTTCCTTTGAATATTTAACAGCAATATTTGCAATAGGTTTGATTTTTCTAAAAAATCTCACTGCCTCCTTTTCATACATTGCTTTTTTATTGTCCAAAACAATATATGATACATCTTGTGAATTTTTAGCACTAGGTGTGTATCTACCTGCCTCAATAATTTTCTTTACAATTTCTGAAGAAACTTCTCTATCTTTAAATTTCCGGATACTTCTTCTAGATTTAATTGCCATTAGTAATTCATCTGAGTCTAAGTTTGGCTTATTTGTAAGTTCTATAGGTGGTTCATCAAATCCTGTCAGTGTAATAGCTTCTTTGGGACAGATTGCTGCACAGTGTCCACACATTAGACAGTCTTGCTTTTTAATTACTGATTTTTTATTTTCTATACTTATATTATTTACTGGACAATCATTTTTACAAAGTCCACATCCAATACAAAGGTCTTTATTAACTTCAATTATATGTTGATATTTCATATGCACTCATCTACCTTTCGTTCATTAGTTTAAACTATTATAACACGAAGATATTTTTTATATTCATTGGTAAAGAATTTGATTACCATTGAATTTTTAATATATCTATTGAATAAGTTTTTCATAAATTTTAAAGCATTATAAGTTATATTTAATAAAAAAAGACAAGCCTAGAATTTAAGCTCGCCTTTTTCATCTCTTGGTACAAAATAAATTATCTCTCTCTTTTCAGTAAATCTCTTCGTTAATCCTGCTACAGAGAAAAAATTATACCCCTATTATTTTTATATTCTTCTTATTTAATATAAATCTTCACCATTTGAAGCAATTACTTTCTTATACCATTCAAAACTTTTCTTTTTCGTCCTTCTCAAACTTCCATTACCGATATTATCTCTATCTACATATATAAATCCGTAACGCTTTTCCATTTCACCTGTGCCAGCACTTACTAAATCAATAGGACCCCATGTAGTATAACCTAATAAATCTACACCATCTATAGAAACTGCATCATACATCGCTTTTATATGTTCTCTTAAATAATCAATTCTGTAATCATCTTCTACATAACCATTTTCATCAGCTATATCTTTTGCACCTAATCCATTTTCTACAATAAATAGTGGCTTTTCATATCTATCATATACATGATTTAATGTAATTCTTAGACCTAATGGATCAATTGGCCATCCCCATTGACTGTATGAAAGATATGGATTTTTAGCAGATGTAAATATATTTCCTTCAGCTACATCATCTGCATTTTCATCAGTTCTAACACAACGACTGTTGTAATATGAGAATGAAATAAAATCTACTGTATATTTATTCAGTAATTCAATGTCACCAGGTTCCATTTCTGGTGTAATACCTTTTTGCTCCATATACTTTAATGCATAGTTAGGATATTTTCCTCTAGATTGTACATCTACAAAGAAATAATTTTCTCTATCTAACTTTGTAGCTTCCCATACATCATTAGGATTGCAGCTATAAGGATATACACTTCCAGCTGCAAACATACAACCAACTAAGTTATTTGAATCAACTTCATGTGCTATTTTAGTTGCAATTGCACTAGCTACAAGTTCATGATGAGCAGCCTGATATTTTATCTTTTCAGTATCTTCGCCTTCTTCAAAACAAATACCAGCACCCATAAATGGAGCATGTAAAATCATGTTTATTTCATTAAAAGTTAACCAATATTTAACTAAGCCTTTATATCTTCTAAAGATAACATTACATAGTTTCTCATAGAAACCTATCATTTTACGATTACGCCATGCACCATACTTTTCAATTAAATACATTGGACAATCAAAATGTGTAATAGTAACTAGTGGCTCTATTTCATATTTTTTACATTCTTTAAATATATTTTCATAAAATTGAAGCCCCTTTTCATTTGGTGTTTCTTCGTCACCTTTTGGAAATATTCTACTCCATGCAATACTCATTCTATATACTTTAAATCCCATTTCACCAAATAGCTTTATATCTTCTTTATAATTATGGTACATATCAATACCAGTTTGAGCTGGATAATAATGCTCATCATCAAAATCAAACATTTTTAATTTTCCTGTAATAACTGCTGTTCTATCTTTTCCTGTTGGACATACATCTACATTTGCTAATCCTCTTCCGTCTTTATTATATCCGCCCTCACATTGATTAGCTGCAGTAGCCCCTCCCCATAGAAAATCTTTTTTAAAACTCATAGTTAAGCCTCCTGAAATTATAACTAAGGCATTAACCTATGCTAATACCTTAGTTTTTTACTAAAATATAACTGTAATCAGATTGTCCTCTAATTCGGTACTCTTACTTTCTGTTTCTACTACATCTAAAAATTGTGATGAATTTGTAATAACAATTGGAGTTACAACACTATACCCTGACTCTTTTATTGCATCAATATCAAAGTTTAATATCGTTTGACCTTTTGTAATTCTATCACCTTGCTTTATACATGCCTCAAAACCTCTTCCTTCTAACTGAATAGTATTTAATCCAATATGAATAAGCACTTCAACACCTGTATCTGAAAGAATTCCTATAGCATGTAGACTAGGAAATAAGGTTGTAACCACTCCATCTACTGGTGCAACTACTTTTCCATCACTAGGTATTATTGCTACACCTTGACCTAGTACACCAGATGCAAATGCAGCATCCTCTATATCGCTTAAATTTAAGACTTCACCTTTTATAGGACTTACTACTATTTCTTTTTCTAATTTAGCAGACTTAACCTCTTTTGTTTCCTCTTTTACATTATTTTTTACTTCTTTAGCTTCTCTTGCTTCCTTTTCTTTATATAAAACCATAGTTAATACAAAAGCTACAACCATTGATATAGCTATACCAGAAAGAGCTACTATTAAGTTACCCATTCCTCCATCTGGTTCAATCATTGCTGGAAGTTCGAATATTCCCATCCCTCCAGTTATAAACTTTCTAAGATTAAAGAATCCATAAAAAGCTCCTCCAATACCACTAGCAATACAACTTATTATAAATGGCTTCTTTAAAGGTAATAATATTCCATAAATTGCTGGCTCTGTAACTCCAAATATACCAGATATAAAGTTTGGTATTGCCATCTCTTTTAACTTCTTGTCTTTAGTCTTGAAGAATATTGCTAATACAACTGCTGAACTTGCAAATGTACAAGCAAAGAATGGCATCATGACATTATCGTATCCTAAAGTCATAACATTATTTATATATACAGGAATGAATCCCCAGTGCATACCAAAAATAACAAGAATTTGCCAAGTGAACCCTACTATAGCACCTGCTAATAGTGGACTAAAATCTCTTATCGAAATTACAACTTGTGAAATAAGTGTAGAACCAAATGTTGCTATAGGGCCTATAACTATAAGTGCAACAGGTACTGTTACTAATAATGTAAGCATTGGCACAAAGAAAAACTTAACTAAGTCTGGAACAATCTTATTAAATAATTTTTCACACTTAGATGCAAAATACACTATAAATATAATTGGTACAACTGTCCCAGTGTAATCAATTGATATCATTGGTAGTCCAAAGAAATCAATATATACTGGTGATGCAAACATTGTTCCTTTAAATAAAGTGTACAGCACATCTGCACCTGCTGATATACTACTGCCTTGTATCGCAGGATAACACATTGCAGCTCCTAGTGCTAATCCCAACATTGGTTTTAGCCCAAATTTCTTAGCTGAAGTATATCCTAAAAATAAAGGAAGGAATGTAAATAATGCATCTCCTGCTGCATTTATTACCATATATCCACCAGATATATCACTATATAATCCCATTGCTACAAATAAAGCGTTAAATCCTTTTAACATCCCACAGGCTGCCATTATTCCTAGTACTGGCTGAAAAATCCCTGATATTATATCTATACCTTTATCTAGCATACTACCTGATTTTTTATTTTCTGAATTTGTACTTGAGTCATCTAAGTCAATTATTTCAACTATATCTTTATAGACAGCCTCAACATGATTTCCTATAACTACTTGATATTGTCCTCCACTTTTCATTACAGTAACAATACCTTCCATATTTTTCAATACATCATCATTTGCTATACTTTCATCTTTCAAATTAAAACGTAATCTTGTAATACAGTGTACTAATCCACTAATGTTTTCTTTTCCACCAACATTTTTTACTATGCTTTGTGCTAATTGTTTGTATTTTCCCATTTTCTCCTCCATATTTCTTTTAAATAAATTTTTTGAAATTTGAAGGTTTGGCCAACTCAATGTTACCATCCAACCATAGGTATAATTTTGTTAGTATCACTCCTTTCAATAACTCTTACTATATACTACTGAAAAATTATTCATCTTACATATTTGAATCTTTAACTACTTTAGCTAAATGTATTGTTAAATATATAAGTTCATCATCTGTTAATATGTAGTTATATTGTTTTTTAATAAAATTTTTAATCTTAACTACACATTCAAACTCTTTATTATATTTAGACTTAATAATGATTAATAATTCTTTATCTGTCTCACCTTCATGCACACTATTTGAAAGTAATCTCTGGGCAAAAAATTTCAGATGCATTATAAATCTATAATAAAATACAGAATCCTCATGAAATTCTATTCTAAAATGATATCTAACTATACTAAGTACTTCTTGTATTAACTTTGTAATATCAGATGCCAAGGTATGACCTTCACTTAACTGAGCATTTACTATATGAAAGGCTATAAATCCAGCTTCATCTTCTGGTAATTTTACACCTGTTTTGCTTTCAATAACATCAAGTGCTTTCATTCCAATTTCAAACTCTTCTTTATAGAATCTCTTAGTTTCCCAAAGTATTGCATTCTTTACGTTTATCCCTTCTTTCATTCTTTGAATTGCAGAATATGTATGGTCACTTAATGATATATAAATACTTTCATTTAATTTCTTGTTTAACTTTATTTGTGCATACTCTATAATTTCGCTTGATAATTTCATGTGCTCCATAGGAATATTATTAAGTAATTCTTGTAACTTATTTGATATTTCTTTATTTGATATCCTAAATACTTTGTTTACTTTAGTTTTATCTATTAAATCGCCTTTTGATTTTTGATAACCAATGCCTTTACCCATGACAATAATTTCTTCATCATTGTCATCTAATGTGATTACAACGTTATTATTTAATATCTTATTAATTATCATGATTATCCTCCTTTTGAGCATAAAAAAAGCTTATCCATAATAATGGGCACAATCCTTCCAAGGATACTGCTATTATTAATGAATAAGCTTAGCTTGTACTTAAACAATTACTACCTAATTCCAATTATTATGATAAAACATTAGACATATTTTGTCAACGTTTTCTTTGAATATATTTCATCTTTATATGTAAAGAAGCTATAAGCTTGCTTCGTTTAAGCCATATGTAGATACTCTATTTCATATCGACAACGACTGCATCTGTTGCTTTAACAACGTGTTGGCGATATATTTATATATTTTAAGCTTATTAGTTGGGATTATAAAATATCCATCTACTTATTATATAATAAGTAATGTTAACTTTATTTATAAGTGTACCTATTTTGTATATTAAAGATAAGTATACCACTGATTTTTATTAAATATTAATCATATAAAATAAAAATAAACCCAGTATCTTGTTATTAGCTACTGGATTTATTTTTATGTTTTACATTATACTAAAGTATTTGATGTAATCATATATATTTTTTATTGATCACGTCCTATTGTTCCATCTTCAAGACCTTTTTCTATTTGTTCCTCGCTTGGTTTTGGTAAATTATTCTGTTGCTCTGTTTCTTTTGGTGTATTATTTATTTCCTTCTTACCTTCACATCCAATTACGCTAAGAGCTACCATTGATACTATTACTGCTGCTGTAAATTTCTTATTAAATTTCATTTTTTCTCTCCTTTTATTTTATATATTTTTTATTTTATTACCTTTTTCATAAAACTAATATTTATTAGATTTGCTAAATAATAGATTAATTATCTAACAAATTATTTGATGTATAATTTTATTCTGATTTAAGTGCTACTATTGGTTGTAACTTAGATGCTTTATTTGCAGGGGATATTCCAAATACTACTCCCATAAATATGGCAAATCCAACTGCAGCAAATACCACATTCCATGCTATATAAGGCTCAGCCCCCATTGTTCCTAGTATTGGGAATGACCCAAGTATACCTATTGAAGATCCTACTATTCCACCTATTAAGCTTATTGTAAGAGATTCTACTAAGAACTGTACTAGTATAAAGTTTCTAGGAGACCCTAAAGCTTTTCTTATACCTATTTCTTTCGTCCTCTCAGTTACAGATACTAGCATCATGTTCATTATACCTATCCCTGCTACGAATAAAGATACACTTGCTATTGCTCCTACCATTAGGTTCATAGTAGCATCCATTGATTTCATTGAATCTATCATTTCTTTATTACTTGATACATAAGAATCGTTCGGTGCCATACCTTTTCTAGTAAAGTGAGCTTTTATTTCATCCATTGTATTTGTAACACTATTATTTGAAGTAGATTGTACATTTAATTTAGATATGTCACTTATTCCTAAAACAATTTGTGCTGTTTTATAAGGCATATATATAGTATCATCTTCTGGGCTATTATAAGTTTCATCAATCTTACTTAATACGCCTATAACTTTGTATGGTATAGACTTAATATTTATTGTTTTTCCAAGTGCATCTCCTTTAGGGAATAATTCACTGGAAACCTTACTACCTAATACTACAACTTTAGTTGATTTATCATTATCAATTGGCATAATAAATCTACCACTCTTAATTTTAGTGTTATTTAGTTTTGAATAGTTTTCATCTGTTCCAACTATACTTTTTTTACTATCTTTTTTATCGTAACTCACAGTTACTGAATCACTTATTTCTGGAGATATTTCTTTTACATTCGAACTACTTTTTAATACTTTTATATCAAATTCATTTATTTTTTTATCTCCATATACACTTGCAGTTATTAAATCTAGTGGCTTTGATTCAAAACTTTTATACATACTTTGTTTACTACCTATAGATATTGTAACGAATAAAATTACACTGGCCGTGCCAATTGATATACCTAATATAGTAAGAAATGAACGTAGTTTATTAGCTTTGATTTCTCCTAATGCCATCTTAATTATTTGGAAAATATTCATATACGCCACCTCCTATTCAAAAATTTCACCATCTCTAATTCTTATCAATCTTTTAGCATTTCTTGCTATATCCATGTCATGAGTTATCATAATTATAGTTTTACCTTCTTGGTTTAGACCTTCTAATATTTCAAGTATTTCTTTACTTGTTTTACTATCTAGTGCTCCTGTTGGCTCATCAGCTAGAAGTATTTGTGGATTTGTAGCTAGAGCTCTTGCTATTGCTACCCTCTGTTGTTGCCCTCCAGATAATTGATTCGGCCTATTATTTAATTTATCTTGTAGTCCAACCTTTTTCAGACATTCTAGTGCTATTTTTCTTCTTTCTTTAGGAGTTTTACCTTGGTATATAAGAGGAAGTTCTATATTTTCTAAAGCTGATAATTTATTTAATAAGTTAAAACTTTGGAATATAAATCCTATTGTCTTGTTTCTTACAGCACTTAACTCATCTTCACTTAGTGATGTTATACTTTTTCCGTCCAGTACGTATTCACCATTATCAGCTAAATCTAAACAACCAATAATATTCATAAAAGTTGATTTACCCGAACCTGATGGACCTATTATAGATACAAATTCACCTTTTTTAATATCTAGTGAAACCTTTTTTAATATAGTTATTTTTTCATCGCCTATGCTGTATGATTTCACTAAGCTCTTAGCTTGTATTACATAATCACTCATATATTATCACCTCTCTTATCCTATTGATTTTTCCATCATTGAGCCTGAGTCTGCCTCTGAATTTTCAACAGGACCTTTAAATGACTGTATACTTATACTTTCATTTTCTGAAAGTCCTTTTGTAACTTCTATATATTCTGAATCCGTAATTCCTGTTTCAATGTATTTCTTTTCTTTTGTACTTGAAGTAGTAACAAAGTATCCTTTTTCATCTTTTTGAACAGCCATTACAGGAATCTTTATTACATCATTTTTTTCGTTTATTATGATTGTACCTGTTACAGACATACCATCTTTAAGACTTTGTATAGTTAAATTATTTTCTAAAATCCATCCAGTAGTTTTGTCACTAGTTTCAACTTTATACCAATTCTCTTTTTTATCTAGAATTGTTACTTCTTCACCTTGCAATAATTTCCCAAGACTCTTACTATTAGATGCATTATTCTTTCTAAGAATTGTATCATTGCTAGCTATTTTTACTTTTACATCTTTTTTATCTATTCCTTCTAACTTAACTCCATATTTTTGTATCCACCCTTGTGTGTTGTCTTCTAGTTTAACTCTCATCCAACTTCCTTTTCTTTCTAATATGTGGAATTTATCTCCTTTTTCTATTTTAGCTACTTTTCCATATTCTTTAGATGGTCCTTTTCTTACACTTATTTCTTCGTATTTACTTTCTCCAACTTCAAGTATCGGATTAGAAACTGCCACAGTTACATTGTATGTCGGACTCTCTCCTTCTTCTGCTTTGTTAGATATTTCAGTTATAGTTCCTTTTATAGTTTCACCTGGAAATGCCTTTGCATTTACCTCAACCGTTTGATTTACTTCTAACTGAGATATATCATATTGATTTACTGATACAGTTATTTTAATCGCATTTGGATTGTTTCCATCTGCATTAATTAAAGAAACTTTTCCTCCAGCTGATACAACTGATTTTATGTTTCCTTTTTCTACTGATAGAGTGTTCATTGTTGCATTCATTTGCTGTTGTTGTTTTGCCTCTGCATTTTTATTAAGCCCTATGTATGCCCCCGACCCTGCTAGAGTTATTGTAATAGCCGCTATAACTATAAGTTTTTTTGGTTTTTTCATAATATTCCTCCTTAAGTATTGTAAAGTACTGTAAATATATAATTGCACTTTAATATTTTCCGTAATTTATCTTATATTTGTATTTCTAATCACCAATATAACATCTTAATGTTTACTTTGATAAGTGTTAGGCTTTAGAGCTAATCCTTAACTCTGGTATGAGTGTAACATCTTAATGTTAATCTTATGTTTACATAAACTTAGTTCTTGTATATTTGATTTATCGCAAGCTAATCTCTTTGTTTTATTATGGAAATTATTCCTTTAGTATCGTCCATAACTTAATACGCTACAAGCTATACATCATATGTTAATTGTATGTTTACTCTTTAGCTATAGCATTGAGTTTCATTTTAATATATTATAAACTTCTTATTATCAAATAAAACTATTCTATATCAGGATTAAGATTTTCTATTGAAAAAAAAGAGTTAGAGTACTATAATTTATGCTAGAGTAACTTTGGGAGGAATATTAAATGTACAGATATGATGATTATGTAAATTTAATAAATGACTTGGAATTACCAAAAGAAATTAGGAATAAATGTGTTAGAGTTATAATGACACTAGAGAACATGCAAGATATTATGGTAGTACATAAGTTTAAGACTTATGTTGTTAATGAAAAATATATTGAAAAAGTAGCTTAGAATAATTAAGTCTTCTATTAATTTAGATGACTTTTTTGTATTTATATATTACTATTTAGGTAAAGTTATTTTAAACAAATGAGGGGGATATTATAACGAAATTACCAAAAAAATTACTATCACTATGGTTAGTTATAACAATGTTAATAGTTAGTTTTCCAAAACAATCTTATGCACTTAATTCAGTAGAGGAAATTGAAGTATCTACAATATATGAAACAGCAGGACTTATAGCAGATAAGCAAAATTATGACACTGCGATACTAGTTAATTTAAGTGATTCCATAGCAGATGGGTTAAGTGCTAGTGGATTGTCAGGAACATTAAATGCACCAATGCTTTTATCTGAAAATAGCAGTATACCAAATGAGACAATGAAGAGATTAAGCAAAGTAAAAACAGTTTATTTGGTAGGCGGGATAAAATCAATAAGTAAATCTGTAGAGAATACATTAACATCAAAAGGATTCAATGTAAAAAGAATTGATGGGGATGATAGAATAAAAACTAGTTATAATGTTGCAAAGGAAATAAATTCTAAACAAAAAGTTAATACTGTTATGCTAACAAATGCTTTTAAGGGTGAAGCAGATGCAATAAGTATAGCTTCTGTAGCAGCAAGAGATAAAGCAACAATAATATTAACAGATGGAAAAAGTGTGCCATTTTCAACTAATGAAGTAAAATCATATGCAATTGGAGGCACAACTACAATGAATAATACATTAGTCTAAAATCAGCAAATATTGAAAGTGGATATATATATTTTAATATACATTAGAAGAATGATAAGTGAATTTGTATATGATATGGGTTACCTAGAAAATAATCCCTTTACATTCCCAGAAATACAAACATTGATTGATAGTATAACAATAGGTGGACATAAATTAAGTGACCAAAATCAAAGACTAAATATAAAATCATCATGGGATTATGTAATAAAATTAAGTAACAAAGAAAACTTATCTTTAAATAAAGATACAATTTGCTCTATACATAAAATAGTTGCAAAAGATGGAGCTCTAATCGTTGGAGATTTTAGAAATGGTAGCATAGGAATAGCTGGTACTACTCAATATGAGTGCATAGAAACCAATCTATTAAATGATTTATTTGTAAGTGACATAAATAACTAAACCCTTATAAAAGGCTATAATAAATTTATCGTTGTCCTATTGTCAAGTCTTATATGATGGTAATCAAAGAACAGCTAGACTTACCTCAAATCTAATACTTATAATTAATGACATTGGAGTACTATCAATCCTTGCTAAATGTAAAATTGAAATATGAACTTTTTAGTTCATGAGGCATTCTTTTTTGTATGAAATCAACTATATTTTCATAATTTCAACAATGAAAAAGAGGCTTATCTCTATTTTGAGACAGCCCCTTCTTCTGCATGTTCTCTATCTCTAGTATTAAATCTACCATGTACTAGTTTAGACAAATATTATATAAATTTTAAAAAGATGGTGGGGTTACTGCAAATATAACCTCACAATCACAGTCTCCTATATTTTCCCATTTATGATTTGAGTGTGGAAGTATTTTTACACTATCCCCACAATTTAAATCAATTACATGATTCATTAAATAAATCCTTACATTTCCTTTAATTACATAGGCAACTTCTTCTCCTCTATGACTAAACTGTTCTTTTGAAGATGAGCCTCGAGGTGGTATTTTCATAAGCATTAATTCTATTTCTCCTTTTGAGTTTGGAGTTAGTAATTCATATGCAAAGCTATCATCTTCAGAAAACATAATCTTTTTACGACTTTCTTTTCTAACTACTAAGCTTTCTGTATCTACATCATTTATAAAAAAATTAAATAATGGTATATCTAAGGCACTAGAAATTTGTTTTAATGTATTAATAGACGGATTAGCACTTCCTTTTTCTATTTGACTAAGCAAAGATGAAGTAACACCTGTTAAATTAGCTAGTTCTTTAATAGTCATGTTTTTTCTTTTTCTATATTCAGTAATATTTTTTGATATATCTACCTCATTCATCTATAAGCTACCTCATTATTATATATTTTGATTACTATATAAATTATTATATCAATATATACTATATTACGCAATTTAATTAAATTACATTTAATTTCTCCAAGAATAATTAAATGTAATTG
>NZ_JAGWCT010000005.1:0-83082 GCF_020657815.1 Clostridioides sp. ZZV15-6597
CTATTAATCTGTACAATAGGAAATAGTACTCAAGATTTCATTAGTTTAGAAATGGCATTAAATGATATTGTAGTAAAAGAATTTAAATCTACAAAACTAGATAATATAAAATATCCTGTTGATATTCCACAGAAAATATTAACACCTAGAGAAGCATTTTATAAAACTAAAAAAAGTGTTAAAATATATGACAGCATAGGTAAAATATGTGGTGAATCTATAGTACCATATCCACCAGGGATAAATATAATATCTCCTGGCGAAATAATAAGTAAAGAAATAATAGATTATTTAAAGTTTTGTAGTTCTAAAGGTATGGTTATAAGTGGACTTAAAGATATAACTTTAAATTTTATAGAAATAATAGATTTAGAACATATATAAAAAGTAGGATTACTATAAAGAATCTATAGGATATTTATATATAAATTCATTTAAGTAATATACTAAAATAGGTAAAATGTTTAGATGGAGGATATTAAAATGAGAGGTAAGTTAATAATTATAGAGAGTGGTTCAGATGCGAGTGGAAAGGCAACTCAAACAAAAAAATTATATGAAAGACTAAAAAAAGAAGGCTATATGATTAAGAAGGTAGAATATCCAAATTATGAGTCTCAATCATCTGCTTTGGTAAAAATGTATTTAAGAGGGGATTTTGGTAAAAATGCTTCAGATGTAGACCCATATATAGCATCAACTTTTTTTACAGCAGATAGATATGCATCATTTAAAACCGATTGGGAGGAATTTTATAATAAAGGTGGAATAATTATCGCTGATAGATATACAACCTCTAATATGGTGCACCAAGCTTCTAAAATGGACATTGGTGATAGAGAGGAATATCTTAACTGGTTGGCTGATTATGAATTTAATTTATTTAAAATACCTCAACCTGATTGTGTTGTATTTTTAGATGTTCCTATTGAGTTTAGTGAAAAACTTATGGAGAATAGAAAAAACAAAATTACAGGAGAAAAAGAGAAAGATATTCATGAAAGTGATATAGAGTATTTAGAGAAATCTTATAATAATGCTCTATATATAGCTGATAAGTATGATTGGAAAAAAATAAATTGTGTTTCAAATAATAAATTAAGAAGTATTGAAAGTATACATAATGAAGTTTATGAAATAGTTCTTGATTCAATAAAATCTATGGAGAGATAAATATGTATTTTGAAAATATTATAGGACAAGATTTTGCAAAAAAATATTTAATAAATTCTATAAATAAAAATAAACTTAATAATGCGTATATGTTTGAAGGAATAGATGGAATAGGAAAAAAGAAATTTGCTGATGAGCTATCAAAATTGTTACTTGACTATGTAAATCTAGAAAATAGTCCAGACTATGTACTTATAAATCCAGATGGAAATAGTATAAAAATAGCTCAAATTAGAAACTTACAATCAGATATAGTAGTACGACCTCATAAGGACTATAAAATATATATAATAAATAATGCTGAAAAGATGACTGTAGAAGCTCAAAATGCCCTTTTAAAGACATTAGAGGAGCCTCCAAGTTATGCTATAATAATTTTAGTCACAAATAATAAAGAATCACTATTAGAAACGATAAAATCTAGATGTGACATAATAAAGTTTTCGCCTATACCAATAGCAGATTTAAAAACTTATTTAATAAATAAAGGCATAGAAGAAGAAAGGGCTCAAATATTGGCTACTTTTTCAAGAGGGAGTATTGAAAATGCTTTAGATTTATCTCAGTCGGCTGAGTTTTCAGTAATGAGGGACGATATACAACAATATATCCAAATAATGCTAGATAAAAATATAGTAGAGATTCTAAATATACCAAATAACATGGAGAAATATAGAAATCAGATTATAAGTTTATTGGATATTATGATAAACTATTTTAGAGACATTATCTTATTAAAAGAAAATGTAAATAGAGATATGTTAATAAATATAGATAAACTAGTTTTTATCCAAAATATGAGTGGAAAAATTAGTTATTCTCAATTATCCAAAATTATTGATATAATAGAAGGTACAAAGACTAAAATTAAAAGTAATTGTAATTTCAATATAAGCATACAAGTTATGTCTTTAAATATATACGAGGTGATTAAATGATAAAAATAGTAGGAATTAGGTTTAAAAGTGCGGGGAAAATATATTATTTTGACCCTGTTGATTTTAATATAGAGCAAGATATGGATGTAGTTGTAGAAACTGCAAGAGGTTTAGAGTATGGTAAAGTAGTGGTTGGGCCAAAAGAAATGGACGAGAGCGAATTAGTTTCTCCTTTAAAGCCAATTATAAGAATAGCTACAGAAGAAGATAAGAAAATATATTTAGAAAATAAGGAAAAAGCAAAAGAGACTTTTGAATTATGCCAACAAAAGATAAAAGAACATGAGTTAACAATGTTTTTAATAGATTGCGAATATACATTTGATAGAAATAAATTGATTTTTTACTTTACAGCAGAAGGTAGAATAGATTTTAGAGAATTAGTAAAAGATTTAGCGGCTATATTTAAGACTAGAATAGAACTTAGACAAATCGGTGTTAGAGATGAGGCAAAGTCTATAGGAGGTCTAGGACCTTGTGGTAGAAAGCTTTGCTGTTCTTCTTGGTTAGGTGATTTTCAACCAGTTTCAATAAAAATGGCAAAAGACCAAAGCTTATCTTTAAATCCAACAAAGATATCTGGTATATGTGGAAGACTATTCTGTTGCTTAAAATATGAACATGATGTATATAGTGAAGCAATAGAAAAAATGCCTGTTGTAGGTGCATTAGTGCAATCAGATGATGGAAAAGGAAAAGTTGTAGAGGTAAATCCTCTGTTAGAACAAATCAAAGTGGAGTTCCAAGATAAAACAGTAAAAATATATACGAGAGAAGATATAAAAATACTTAAAGAGCCTAAAAAATGTGAGGGCTGTGGTGGTAAATGCAAGGGTAATGATGGATTAGATGAAGCTACACTAAAGGAGTTAAAGAAATTAGAAGATTAAATTTAAGGTAGGACTTCTCCTACCTTTTTTAAAGCAATTAATGCTTAGAGCTACTAATATTTGAGGAGAGTTATATATGGATATACAATTAAAAGATTCAGAGAGAATCGACGATTTACAATTAAAAGGTCTTAAAATTATACAAGATACTAATGGGTTTTGTTTTGGTATAGACGCTGTTTTATTAGCTAATTTTGCAAAAGTAAAAAAAGATGCTAAAGTTGTTGATTTAGGTACTGGTACAGGAATTATACCAGTTCTAATTGCAGGCAAAAGTGAAGCTAAAAAAATTATTGGTGTAGAAATACAAGATGATGTATATGAAATGGCAACTCGTTCTATAAAATTAAACAATTTGGAAGAAAGAGTTGAGATTATAAATGGAGATATAAAGTCAATAGACAAGGTTTTGGAAGTTAATGGCTATCATGTAGTTACATCAAATCCTCCATATATGCATATTGATGGTATAAAAAACCCAAATGATAAAAAAGCAATATCAAGACATGAAGTAAAGTGTAATCTAGAGGATGTAATAAAGACTGCATCCAGATTAGTTATGCCTAGAGGTAAATTTTTCATGATACATAGACCAACAAGATTGGTTGATATAATAACTTTAGGGAGAAAATACAGATTAGAGCCAAAAGTTATTCAGTTTGTTCATCCAAGACCTAAAAAAGCGCCTAATTTAGTTTTGGTTCAATTTGTAAAAGATGGAAGACCAGAGCTTAAGATATTAGACCCACTATATGTCTATGGAGAAGATGGTAATTATACAGAAGAATTAAAATCAATATATAATAATGAAGATATAGGAGAGTTATAGATGAGTGGAAAATTGTACATATGTCCAACACCAATAGGAAATCTAGAGGATATAACGTATAGGACTTTAAGAATATTAAAAGAAGTAGATTTAATTGCAGCAGAAGATACAAGACACAGTATAAAGCTTTTAAATCATTTTGAAATCTCAAAACCTTTGACTAGTTATCATGAGCACAATAAAGATTCAAAAGGCGATTATTTAATCAATAAATTAATTGATGGAGAAAACATAGCTTTGATAAGTGATGCAGGTATGCCTGGTATATCTGACCCAGGAGAAGAAATAATAAGACAGGCTATACAAAATAATATAGAAATAGAAGTGTTACCAGGAGCAACAGCATTTCTAACAGCTTTGGTTGGTTCTGGTATGGATACGCATAAATTTGTTTTTGAAGGTTTTTTGGATAGAGATAAAAAAGTTAGAAGAGAGCAACTAGAAGAAATAAAAGAGGAGAGCAGAACTATAATTTTTTATGAATCACCACATAGATTGAAGGATACACTAAAAGATATGCTTAAAATTCTTGGAAATAGAAAAATTTCTGTAAATAGAGAGCTCACAAAAAAATATCAAGAGATAATAAGAGAAGATATAGAAACTGTCATAAAAATATTTGAGGAAAAGGAAGTAAGGGGAGAGTTTGTATTAATAGTGCAAGGTTTTTATGGTGAAAAATCAGAAAAAAGAGATTATGATGGTCTTACAGATAGAGAATATGTTTTAAAGTTAATTGAAAGTGGTATGAACAAAAAAGATGCAATAAAAATAGTTTGTAAAGATAGAAAATTAAAAAAGGATGTTGTTTATAAACAAGTTCTGGATTTATAAAACCTGAATCTGAGGTGATTTTATGGAAATAGGAAAAATTATAATAGAGAGTTTAAAAAGGAAAGATACACATAAAACGTTTATAGAGTTGGATAAAAAGAATGAACTAGAAAAAGTAATCCCTAAAGTAAAAGCAATGAAATCTGTAGGAGAATGTAAATATCATGTTGTTAACTGTTTTGAACATTCTATAAATGCATTAAAAGAATTAGAAGTAGTGCTAAATGACAAAGAATTTTTTCCAAATCATTTGAGAGAGCATGTGTCAAATTATTTGAATTTATATATTGAGGATGAAATAAATAAGTCACAAGCACTAAAGTTAGGAATATTTTTACATGATATAGGAAAGCCAGATAGTTTAACTTTAGATGAAACCGGTAGAGTTCATTTTACAAATCATGAAAAAATAGGTGCACAAATAGTAAATAATATGGGTACAAATTTAGAATTATCAACACAGACATATAAACTTATAAGTAAATATGTAAGATATCATATGATACTTTTATCTTTATATAAGAAAAATGATTTGAGTAAAAAAGAGTTAGCTAATGTATTTAATTTAGTAGACGAAGACACTATAGGTATAATATTGCTTGGATATGCAGATATAGTATCTACTATAAAACTATTAGACAAGAACGAAGAAGTAGGAGTATTAAAGACCTATATGGAATATATTCTAACAAATTACTTATATAAGAGTAATTATACAAATGCATAAAGTTATTTAATATAATTTAAGGTTTAGACAGTTGATTTAAATTTAAAATATACAAACTTCAAAAACCTAAAAGAAGTTGTCTTTAATAAAAGACAACTTTTTTTACATCAAAACTTAAAATTTTATTAGAAATATCTAGTGGTGTATTAGCGAATAAGCCATTGATGTTCAATTTATCTACAATATTGATTTTGCTTGTATCGGTGTTGATAATATAACAGAGGTCTTGGTAGAACCTATTTTCTTTATAGTATCAATCACGTTTTCTAATTCATACATATCTTTTACAATAACTTTTAAAAGTAAGCAATCATCACCTGTTATGTGGTGACATTCTACAATTCTAGGGTCATTTCCAGCAGACTCAATGAATTCTGTATATCCATTACTTGGAAGAGATATGTGAATAAACGCTTTTATAACTCTACCTAATGAATCTGGATTAACAATTGCTTTATATCCTTCTATAACACCAGATTCTTCTAATCTCTTAACTCTTTCTGAAACTGCAGGAGAAGTTAAACCAACTATTTTTCCTAAGTCCTTCATAGAAATTCTCCCATCATCCTGTAAAATTTCTATGATTCTGTAATCTGTAACATCCATAAATAAACAGTCCCCCTTAAATAAAAATAATTAATGCCTATAAAACTTTTTTAGAATCTATCATTTTTGTTTTTAAATACCAAAGATCTCTAGATAAATCAACCTTGTAAATGTGTGGATTCGAAAGTCTTTTGTATTGTTCCCAGATAGTACTTAATTCATATTGTACATGATTTCTTATTTCAAGAACAGCTTTTTTATTATATTTACATACACCTTTCATGTACAATGGCTTAAGAAGTTCTTTAACTTTGTAATTTGTAAAGACCTTTGTTTTCCAAGTATAAGTAGGATGGAAGATTTCTAAAGGTTTAGATTCATCTATAATTTCATCATGTAACATAATTAAATCTGCTTCTGCCTTATTGTCTTCGTTATATATTCTTATAACTTTCTTGTAACCAGGATTATTTATTTTTTCTGGATTTTCAGAAATTTTTATCTTAGGTTCAAGAGTACCTTCTTTACAAGATGCAGCTAATTTGTAAACGCCTCCAAGAGAAGGTGAATCGAAAGAAGTAATAAGCTTTGTACCTACTCCCCATGAATTTATAGTAGCTCCTTCTGCCTTAAGTGATGCTATAGTGTATTCATCAAGGTCATTAGATGCAGTTATACTAATATCTGAAAAACCAGCACTATCTAGTTGTTTCTTTGCTTCTTTAGATAGATAAGCTAAGTCTCCAGAATCTAGTCTTATACCCATAGGTTTGTATCCTTTTTCAGAAATATTTTTGAAGACTTTTATTGCATTAGGTACACCACTATTTAATACATCATAAGTATCCACAAGTAGTAGGCATTTATCTGGATAAACATCAGCATATGCTTGGAATGCTTCAAGTTCAGTATCAAATTTTTGTACCCAACTATGAGCATGAGTACCAATTATAGGAACATCAAACATCTTTCCAGCTAGTACGTTTGCAGTTCCAGAACAGCCACCAATTACAGCAGCTCTAGCACCATATATGCCCGCATCTGGACCTTGTGCACGACGTAATCCAAATTCAAGTACAGTGTCTCCTTGAGCTGCAAAGCAAACTCTAGATGCTTTCGTAGCAATAAGAGATTGAAAATTAACTATTGTCAACAATGCTGTTTCAATAAGTTGAGCTTGATACAGGGGTGCTTTAACAGTAATCAATGGCTCATTAGGAAACATTATAGTCCCTTCTTCAACAGCATAAATATCTCCTGTAAACTTAAACTCTTTCAAAAACTTTAAAAACTTATCAGAAAATAAATTTAAGCTTTTTAAGTACTCCAAATCTTCATCTGAAAAATGAAGGTTATCTATGTATTCAACAACCTGATCAATACCACAAACTATAGTATACCCTCCATCACAAGCGTTTTTTCTAAAAAACATATCGAATACAACAATGTCTTCGTGAATATTTTTTTCAAAATAGCCATTTAACATAGTAAGCTGATATAAATCAGTAAGAAGTGTTAGATTTCTCATTATTTCTCTCCTTAATTATTATTAAATATTAAAAATTATAAAAACTCCCACACTTATACTAAAACATAATATAGTACAACTTTCAAGTATAAAGTATTACCTAACTATCATAAAATTATTTAAAGAGGAGGTTGATTATAATAGGAAAAATATGGTTTTACATGGTATCAATAGGAATAATAGGAAGTTTGATTTCTAAAAATATGGGAGAATTAAATAAAGTTATATTGAGTGAAACATCAAAAGGTATAGAATTTGCAATAAGTCTAGCTGGCATTATGGCACTCTGGATGGGTATAATGAATATTGCAAAAGAGTCGGGCTTGATTGAAAAAATAGGTCAGAAATTAAATCCTATAATGAGAAGATTGTTTCCTTCTATTCCAAAAGGTCACAAAGCAATGTCTTATATAGTTATGAATATTGCCTTGAACATGTTGGGTGCTGGGAATGGTGCAACAGCATTTGGTTTAAAAGCAATGAGTGAGCTTCAGACTCTAAATAACAAAAAAGATACAGCTACTAATGATATGATTATGTTTATGGTAATAAACATATCATCTATACAGATAATTCCATTTACTATAATTAAATTAAGAATGGATATGGGAGCTCAAAACCCAAGTGAAATAATTTTTACAACTTTATTTGCAACCATAATATCTACAGCAATAGCAATAATAACATGTAAACTTTTTCAAAGAAGATATAGATAAAGGGGATGTAGATGTATGGAAGTATTTTCAAACTTACTTATACCAGTAATAATTTTGTACATAGTAGTTTATGGTAAATATAAAAAAATAGATGTATATGATAGTTTTGTAAAAGGAGCAATTGATGGTTTAAAGGCTGCATGGGATATTTTACCTTATATAATAGGTATATTTTTAGCAATAGGAATATTTAAAACTGGCAAAGGTCTTGATATGTTAGAATGGATATTTACACCAATAGCAAATATGATGAGTATACCAAAAGAATTAATAGGTTTAATAAGTGTAAAACCTTTATCTGGAAGTGGTGCTTTGGGAATGTATAGCGAACTTGCAAATAGAGTTGGAATAGGCAGTTTAGTAGAAAAAATGGGTGCTACAATTGTAGGTTCTTCTGAGACTATTTTTTATACAATGGCAATCTATTATGGGAGTTTAAAGATAAAAAATACTAGACATACATTATCATGCGCTATGATTAGTCATGTTGCAGGAGTTATAGCAGCAGTTTTTATTTGCTATGTAATATTTGTATAATTTGTTGACAATGTGGGAAAAATTTTATAATATAGTGATTATATAGAAATAAATTGTAATATGAATTATAAGCTATGAAAAGAAGAGTAGATAAAGATTTTTTCTATCAGAGAGCTAGGTTAGGTGAAAGCTAGTGTAAAAAGATTTATTGAAGATGGTCTTGGAGCTTTTTATCTGAGCGTATATGCTAGGGTAAAACGGTTGGGCACGTTATAGTCTACTAAGATATCTATAAAGTTAATTTCTACATTTCATGTGAAACATAATCGTTATAGATGAATTAGGGTGGTACCGTGAATAATCTCGCCCCTATGATAAATCATAGGAGGCGATTTTTTATTATTTTAAATGAAATATTTATATGACTACGAACGATAAAAAATTAGGAGGTAAATAATATGAGCAAACCGAGTTTTTATGTAACAACACCAATATACTATCCAAGTGGAGGATTACACATAGGTCATACTTACTCAACAGTAGCTGCAGATACAATAGCTAGATTTAAACGTTTCTGTGGATATGATGTAAAGTTTTTGACAGGAACAGATGAACATGGTGAAAAGATACAAAAGAAAGCGATAGAACAAGGAATGTCAGAAATAGAATACCTTGACGGAATGATAAAAGATATAAAGGCATTATGGAATACTATGGATATATCTTATGACGATTTTATAAGAACAACAGAAAAAAGACATACAGATATAATACAAAAAATATTTACTAAATTATATGAACAAGGTGATATATACAAAGGGGAATATGAAGGTAGATACTGTACTCCTTGTGAGAGTTTTTGGACAGAATCACAGTTATTAGAAGGAAACAAATGTCCTGATTGTGGAAGAGAAACATACTTAGTAAAAGAAGAATCTTATTTCTTTAGACTATCTAAATATGAAGATAGATTAAAAGAGTTATTTAAAGACGATAGTTTCTGTTTCCCAGCTGCTAGAAAAAATGAAATGGTGGCAAATTTCTTAGATAAAGGGCTAGAAGATTTAAGTGTAACAAGAACAACTTTTGACTGGGGAATAAAAGTTCCTTTTGATGAAAAGCATGTAATTTATGTATGGGTGGATGCTCTATGTAACTATATAACAGCATTAGGATATATGACAGATAATGATGAAGAATTTAAAAAATATTGGCCTGCAAATGTTCAAATAGTAGGTAAAGAAATAGTGAGATTCCATACAATAATATGGCCAGCACTTTTAATGGCTTTAGGTTTAGAAGTTCCAAAACAAGTATTTGGTCATGGATGGATATTGTTTGCTGATGATAAAATGAGTAAATCAAAAGGTAATGTTGTTTATCCAGAGCCTATAATAGAAAGATATGGAATAGATACTCTTAAATACTTCTTATTAAGAGAGTTTGCATTTGGTCAAGATGGAAGTTATACTCATAGAAATTTTGTAACAAGAATAAATTATGACTTAGCAAATGATTTAGGAAACTTAGTAAGTAGAACTGTAGCAATGGTTGAAAAATACAACGGTGGTATAATACCAACAGTAAAAACTTCAACTGATTTTGATGCTGATTTAAAAGAGCAAGCTGTATCAACTAGAGAAAATTTTGAGGCTGAAATGGATAAAATGCAATTCCATGAAGCATTAGAGAGTGTATGGAAACTAGTTAGAAGAACTAATAAATATATAGATGAGACTATGCCTTGGGTTCTTGCTAAAGATGAAACTAAAAAAGATGAATTAGATACAGTTTTATATAATTTATGTGAATCTATAAGAATAATTGCAACACTAATAAATCCTATAATGAATGAAACTGCTAATAAAATATATGCACATATAGGAATAAAAGGTCAAGATGATATAACTACATGGGAAAGCACAAAGACATTTGGTCTTATTGGAGAAAATGTAAAAGTGTTTAAAGGTGAATCTTTATTCCCAAGATTAGATGTAGAAAAAGAAATAGAAGAATTAACTAAAATGTTTTCTGGGAAACCTCCAGTAGAAGAAAAAACTTTAGAGCATAAAGAAGAAATTACTATTGATGATTTGGATAAAATAGAGCTTAGAGTAGGAAAAATAATAAGCTGTGAAAAGCATCCAAAAGCAAATAAATTATTAGTATCACAAGTTAAAATCGGACCAGAAACAAGACAAATAGTATCTGGAATAGCTGAATACTATAAACCAGAAGATTTAGTTGGTAAAGAGGTTACAGTGGTATGTAACTTAAAACCAGTTAAGTTAAGAGGTGTAGAATCTCAAGGTATGATATTAGCAGCAGGAGATGATGGTGACCCTTATGTTCTACCATTTACACAAGGTGCTAAGGATGGATGCGAGGTTCGCTAATAGGCAATTAAATAGTAAGGAGATAAAAAATGTTATTTGACTCACATGCACATTTAAATGATGAAAGTTTTGATGAAGATAGAGATGAACTTATTAGTTCATTAAAAGAAAAAGGTGTAGAGTTGGTTGTAAATCCAGGAGCAGATATAGAAACGTCTATAACAGCAATTGGACTATCAAAAAAATATGACTTTATATATTCAGCAGTTGGAGTACATCCACATGATGTATCAAAACTAGATGATACAGCAATAGACACTCTAAGAAGACTTGCAACTGAAAATGAAAAGGTTGTGGCTATAGGAGAGATTGGGTTAGATTATTATTATGATTATTCTCCAAGAGAAGAGCAAAAAGAGTGGTTTAAGAAACAAATTGAGCTAGCTAATGAGTTAAAGCTTCCAATAATAATACATGATAGAGATGCACATGGGGATACTTTTGAGATAATAAAAAACACTAAGAGTCCTGAAATAGGTTGTGTACTTCATTGTTATAGTGGTAATGTGGAATTAGCTAGAGAGTATGTTAAAATGGGATGTTATATATCAATTCCAGGAACAGTTACTTTTAAAAACAATAAAAAAACTAGAGAAGTTGTAAGAGAGATACCTCTAGAAAGACTGTTTATAGAAACGGATTCACCATATATGTCACCAGAACCACATAGAGGAAAGAGAAATAATCCTTCTCAAGTAGCTTTTGTTGCAGATAAGATATCTCAAGAAAAAGGAATATCTTATGAGGAAGTGTGTAAAGTTACTAAAGAGAATGCGAAGAAGTTTTTTAATATAAAATAGTTAAATTAAAAATAAAATTTACAATTATTACAATTATATAAAAATAATAGTTATAAATATAGAGAAAGTATACCATTCAGTTTGAGTGGTATGCTTTTTTTATTTGTAATATTATAATTTTTTAGTAGTCTTACAATATATTTCTTAACATTGTTAAAAAAGAATTTACAAGATATTCATTAGAATTAACTCAAACGTAATATCTATTTAACTTAGATTGTATATTATATTCTTAGAAATAAGTAAATAGAGGAAAGATTAAGGAGGCAAAATCTTGCATACAGTTGATAGTACTAAGATATTGATAAATATGAACTATGAGAAATTGGAGCAAATATATTTAATGATAAAAAATACATCAAGCATTTCTATAATTAAAGGCCCTAGCCTAGCTACAGTGATGGTAAGAGCTAACGAAAGTGTAAAAAATACTACATTTAATTTAGGAGAAATATTAGTTACAGAGTGTAGTGTTAAGGTAGATGAAAGCTTAGGTTATGGTATAGTTGCAGAAAATAATGAAAAAAAATCTATTTGTCTGGCAACTATAGATGCAGTTTTACATAGCAATAATAATAAATTTGATGAATTAAAGAATTACATAAATAAAAGTATCTATGAAGAAAGCTTAAGATATGAGCAAGAACTTATTAATGAATTTAGTTTAATTAATAAAACAAAAGTCCAATTCAATACTATGGATTAAGTAGGAGGAGAATCATGGTAAGTTACATGCAAGAAATATATAGAAAGTTGCTAGATAGTGCTTCATTTCCTGGGAAATTAAATAACATCAATAATATAACTATAGAAAATAATACAAAATTATCAAATGGAGCAATTGGTATAGCAATTACTTTATTAGACCAAGAAGTTACCTTCTATATAGAAAACTGTACTAAAGAAGATATAAAAAATATAAGAGCACTGACAATGTCAAGCCAAGTAAATTACAATAAATCAGACTACCTGTTTTTAGATATTAATTCAGAACTAGATATACTACAAATTAAAATAGGTTCTTTTGAATATCCTGATGAAAGTACAACTATAATACATCAAGTAAACGAACTATCGACAGATTATAAAGATAAATTCATAAGACTTTATTTAAGTGGTCCTGGTATAAAATCTAAAAAGAATTTATATATAGATGGAGTTAAACAAGAATTCTTAGAAAAATTACTTATGATAAATAAAGACTATCCGACAGGGGCAGATTTGATTTTAATAGATAAAAAAGGAGAAGTTGCATTTATACCAAGGTCATCAAAATTAAGTTGGGAGGTATTATAATAATGGCTTATGTGGCAGTTAAAGGTGGAGAAGAAGCTATATTACAGGCTAGAAATATACTTGAATTTTATAGAATAAAAGGAGAAAGCCTACCAATAGATGTAAAACAAATTAAGGAGCAAATGTCTTATGCTGTGGATAAAGTGATTTCTGAGGGAAGTCTATACAACAAGGAATTATCTGCATTAGCTATAAAACAGGCTCAAGGTGATATATTAGAAGCATCCTTCTATATAAGAGCATTAAGGTCAACAATGCCTAGAGTAACTTATTCAGAACCTATAAATACAGAACAAATGAGAATAGGTAGAAGAATCTCAGCTACATTTAAAGATATACCAGGAGGGCAGTATCTTGGAGCAACTAGAGATTATGAAAATAGAATACTAAATATAGAGTTGATTAAAGAGGATGAAGAAAAAAATAGAGATTTTAAAGCTAACTATATAAATGACTTAGAAAGAGTGAATGAAATACCTAAATTCACAAAGGTATCTAATATATTTAGAAACGAGAATTTGTTGGAAGAGGATACTTATGAAGATAAATTAGAAGAAGAAGTAATAGATGATATTACAAGAAATAGTCTAAGATTTCCAGTTTCTAGGTCAGCAAAATTGCAGGCACTTACTAGAGGTGAAAGTGGAGCAGTATCAGGGTTTGCTTATTCTATTGTAAGAGGTTTTGGTGATGAGCATCCATATATAAGTGAGCTTAGAACAGGAGATGTATATATAAAAATAAAACATCCTATTTATGAAGATGAGCAAATAACAATAGGAGAAATGTTGGTTACTGAGTGTGAAATAGTATCAAAAGCATCACAAAATAAGTCTGAAAATTATAAAAATAAATCGGGAGATATAAATAAAATGTCTTTAGGATATGGTCTTTGTATGGGAAATAATGAAAATAAGGCTATATCTATGGCTATACTAGATAAATCTTTGGAACCAAATAGTGAAAAATTAGCCCAAGATGAAGAATTTGTATTACTTCATATAGATGGTATAGATTCATTAGGGTTTATATCTCACTTTAAGCTTCCTCACTATGTAGATTTTAAAGCAGATGTAGAAAGAATAAAATAGGATATGGAGGGAAATTAAGTGATATATAACTATGGTTTTTTAGATGAAAATACAAAAAAAGAAATCCGAAGAAAAATACTAAAAGCAGTATCAATACCTGGTTATCAAGTACCTTTTGGTTCAAGAGAATTACCTATTGCCAAAGGATGGGGGACTGGAGGACTACAATTAACACTATCATTGCTTGGTGAAAGTGATGTAGTAAAAGTGATTGACCAGGGTAGTGACGATTCTACAAATGCTTGTAATATAAGAAATTTTATTTCAAGTGTAAGCAATGTAGAAACTACAAAAGATACATTAAAAGCTACATTGATTCAAACAAGACATAGAATACCAGAAGAAAAATTAAAGTCTAATCAAATAATGATATTCCAAGTGCCAATACCAGAGACACTTAGAATAGTAGAACCTAGTGAAGTAGAGACAAGGAGGATGCATTCAGAAGAAGATTATAGCAGGATGTGGGTATATCTGTATGAAGATATAGTTAAATTTGATGATATATCAATAGCAGCAGAGTATCCATGTAAAGTAAATGATAGATATTTAATGAATCCATCACCAATACCAAGATTTGATATAAAGAAATTAAATATGTCAGATAACTTATTTTTATTTGGTGCAGGTAGAGAAAAGAGAATATACGCCATACCTCCATACACAAAGGTAGAACCCTTAGAATTTGATGACTATAAATTTGAAGAGGAAAAATTTGAAGGAAAACATTGTAGTTTATGTAAAAGTTCAAACACATTTTTAGATGAAGTATATGACAGTGATACTAATGAAAAGTACTATAGTTGTTCTGATACAAGTTATTGTGAAAAAGTTAGGTTAAGAAATGATAGCGTAGATGTGGCAATTGGAGGTGCTTGGAATGAGTAGTGCAAAACTAGGAGAAGACAAAAAAATAGAAAATATAGATAAACGAGTATTAATAGGAAAACATATCAATCTTATTTATGGAGATGGATGTGAAAAGTGTTTTGAGAGTACAGGATATGAAAGTAATAATATATGTAAATATTGTGGTTCTATAGTTGCATGTAATAATGTAAATCTTGAACTTTATGAAGGAGAAGTTCTTGGTATTGTTGGAGAATCTGGTTCAGGAAAAAGTACATTGTTAAAGATTTTGTTTTTTCAAGAAAATGCAAATAGTGGAGAAGTGTACATATCAAATTATGACGAGTTCGAAAATATATTAGAACTCTCAGACCAAAAAAAGAGGTACATAAAGAATCATTTTATGGGTATTGTATATCAAAATCCCCATCTTGGTTTAAATTTGAATTTTAGTAGTGGTGGAAATATAGCAGAGAAATTATTAATGGCAAATATATATAATGTTGAGAAAATAAGAGATAGAGCTAAAGAACTTCTAGTAAAGACTAATATACCTGTAGAGAGAATAGACCATAAACCAAAATATTTTAGTGGAGGAATGCAACAAAGAGTTCAAATAGCAAAAGCACTTTCTAATAATCCTCCAATACTTTTATTAGATGAAGTTACAACAGGACTGGATGTTTCTGTACAAGCTGAGGTATTAGATTTAATAAGGGAAATACAAAGAGAACTTAAAATTTCTATGATAGTAGTATCTCATGACTTTGATGTTATAAAAATGCTTGCTGATAGGACAATTGTGATGAAAAATGGAAGTGTAATTGAATCTGGTTTAACAGACCAGATAATGGAAGACCCACAGCATCCATATACTCAGCAACTTATAAATTCACTACTATAAATAATATTTGTAATAAGTAAAATGGGGGTTTTAAATAAAATGGAAGAAATTATACTTAAAGTAAATAATTTTAGCAAAGATTTTGAATTACATGCATTAAACAAAACTATAAAAGCGTGTAGTGAAATAAATTTTACAATTTCTAAAGGTGAATTTTTAGGAATAATAGGAAAATCTGGAGCGGGAAAGTCTACTATATTAAAAAGTATTTATAAAACCTATATCCCAACGACTGGAGAAATAATATTCAACTCAGAAATATACGGAAAGATAGATTTATCTACAATTGGCGATAGAGAAATGATAAATCTTAGAAAAAAGGAAATAGGATATGTATCACAGTTTTTAAAAACACTTCCACGAATAACTGCTATTGAGCTAGTAGTACATTCTTTAATTGAGAGTGGATTTGAAAAAGATTGTGCATATGATATGGCGAAAGATATACTGACTCAGTTTGAAATAAAGGAAAACTTGTGGGATGCCTATCCGAATAATTTTTCTGGCGGAGAAAAGTTAAGGTTAAATCTAGCACAAGCTATGGTTAAAAAACCTAGACTTTTGTTGCTTGATGAACCAACTGCATCACTTGATAATCAATCTAAAATATACGTAAAAGAAAAAATGTTGGAACTTAAAAATCAAGGAACTACAATGATAGGGATATTTCATGATATAGAATTTATGGAGACAGTTATAGATAAAACCTTTACTATGACAAAAGGCACTATAAGTGAAAGCGGGGTAGCTTAGATGGTAAAATTAATTCATAATGCAAATATTGTATTGGAAGATAAAATATTAGAAAATGGCCATTTAATTATAGAAGGAGATACAATAAAGAAAGTCTCAAATGATAAGATTGACTACTTACTAGATTTCAACGAGATAGATGAAATAATAGATGCAAAAAATTTATATGTTATACCTGGTATCATAGATATTCATAGTGATGCTATTGAAAAGGAAATAGAGCCAAGACCAAGTACATTATTACCATTTAATATGGCATTTTATGAGCTAGATAAAAAACTACCTGCAAATGGAATAACAACAGTTTATCATTCTATATCTCTAGGTGATGGAGTAGGAGTTAGAAGTATTGATAATTCTTTAAAAATGATTGAAAATATCGATTTGTACAAAAATATAAATAGTAAGAGTATAAATCATAAAGTTCATCTAAGGTATGAAGTGTTGTACCATGAAGGTTTAGATAAGGTATCAGAGTTATTAGACAAAGATAAAATAGACTATTTATCTATAATGGACCATTCTCCAGGACAAGGTCAATATACAAATCCGAAGTTCTATAGAGAATATGCTACTAAAGTATGGGGAGTAACAGAAAATTATGTAGATACATGGTTAGATGAATTAGTAGATTTACATGATAATTTAGATTGGAATAAAATAGCTAGTGTCATAGGAAGGGCAAAAACTAAAAATATAAATGTTGCATCACATGATGATGATACATTAGAAAAAATGGATTTTATAAAAAATATAGGAGTTAATGTATCTGAATTTCCTATAACTCTTGAAGTTGCAAAATATTCAAAGAAACTGGGTGTTTTAACTTGTCTAGGTGCCCCAAATATTGTAAGAGGGAAATCTCATAATAACAACTTAAAGGCGATGGATGCTATATTGGAAGATTGTTGTGATATTGTTTGTTCAGACTATCTTCCATCAGCAATGATAAAGTCCATGTGCATAGTTGCACAAGGAACTAACAGTCTAAATAAAGCAGTTAACCTATTTACTTCAAATCCAGCTAAAGCAGTTGGTATATATGATGAAAGAGGTAGCATAAAAGAAAATAAAAAAGCAGATTTAGTTTTATTGGATATTGATAGTGAGTATCCAAGAGTTGTAAATACTATTGTAAATGGAAAGACAGTTTATAAAAGGGAGGTATAAAGATTGTTAACAGATTTACATTGCCATACAAGCATATCAGATAACAACTTCACTACAGAAGAAATAATTAAGAGAGCATTAGAAAAGAATATAAGTGTTTTAGCAATAACAAATCATGATACATTGTCTGGACTAGATGAAGCTATCATATTGGGAGAAAATTATGGAATAACTATAATACCAGGTATAGAAATATCAGCATACGATTATAAAAACAGAAAAAGAGTTCATATCTTGGGCTATAATATAGATTTAAATAGTCAAGAAATAAAAAATTTATGTAATCCAATGGTTTGCGATAGGCATAAAGCATCTGTTAAGATGGTAAATAAAATTATAGATTTAGGATATAAAATATCTCTAGAAGATGTAAAGAAATATTCATCAAAGACTGGAATATTTAAACAACATATAATGAAAGCACTTATAGATAAAGGGTACACAGATAAAATATATTCAAGTTTATATAAAGAGTTGTTTCATAGAGGAAATGGTAAGGTTTATGTATCTTTAAAATATGTAGATTATAAAGATGCAATAAGAGCTATAAAAAGCTCTGGTGGAATTTGCATACTAGCTCATCCTGGCCAAATGGACAATTTTAATGCTATTGAAGATATGGTGAATATTGGATTAGATGGGATAGAAGTGTATCATCCATCTCACAATAAAGACTTAGAAAAAGAGTCACTTTCTTATGCTAAGAAATACAACTTAGTTGTTACAGGAGGCTCAGATTATCATGGGCTTTACTCTCAGCATGAGTGTGACCTAGGAAGTAAAAGCTTAAATAGAGAAGATTTATTTAAGTTTAGGTTAGCCTTAGGAGGGGTTTTATAAATGTCTTTTTTACAAGTTAAAGATGTAAGTAAAAGTTATGGACAAGCTAAAGTGCTAAAAGATATATCTATTGATATTGAAAAAGGAGAGTTTATTTGTTTATTGGGACCAAGTGGTTGTGGGAAAAGTACATTGCTTAGAATAATTGCAGGTCTTGAAGACAAACATGATGGAAAAATAATAATAAATGATAAGGATATGACGAACTCACCACCTGAAAGTAGAAATTTTGGTATAGTTTTTCAGTCATATGCACTATTCCCAAACATGACTGTTTACAAAAATATAGCTTTTGGCTTAGAAAATAAAAATATAAATAAATCTAATATTGATAAGAAAGTTAAAGAAGTTTTAGAAGTTGTCGAACTAAATGGATATGAGAAAAAGTATCCATCGCAATTATCAGGAGGACAGCAACAGAGAGTCGCGCTAGCTCGTGCAATTGCTTTAGAGCCAGATTTTTTACTTCTTGATGAACCATTATCTGCATTGGATGCAAAAGTAAGGTTGAAACTTAGGGAACAGATTAGAAGTTTACATAGAAAGCTTGGAATTACCACTATAATGGTAACTCATGACCAAGAAGAGGCACTTTGCTTAGCAGATAAAATGGTTGTTATGAATAGTGGAGAAATAATACAGGTTGGGACTCCAAAAGAAGTATATAAAAATCCAGAGACACCTTTTGTAGCTGACTTTATAGGAACAATAAACTTTATAGATGATGGTATTAATAAGATAGCTATCAGACCAGAAGATATAAAGGTAGAATTTAATAGAGATTCTAAAGACAATGACATCAAAGTTGGAGAGATTTTAGATATTGAATTTAGAGGATTTAACTATAGAATTACAGTTGAATATTGTTCTAAGAAAATAAAATTAGACATAGTTTCAAAAGTTGCAGAACAAATGAAACTGTGTATAGGGTCTAAAATAAATTTCAAAATTCCCAAAGAGGGAATTGTAGAATATAAATCAGAGGGATGTGCTTAAATAGCTAGGGGTGAATAAATGATAACAACAAAAAACAAAAGAAGGATAAGTGATAGCACAATACAAAAATATTTTCTGATTTTTTCGCTAATTGTACTAATAGTATTTATTTTGTTTCCTTTAGTATCATTATTAAAAAATGCATTTTTAGATACAAGTGGAAACTTCATAGGTATTTCAAATTTTAGTAAATATGCTGAAAATCCAAGTCTTATAGCATCATTTAAAAATTCAATTTTTGTATCCACAGTTTCATCTTTAATATCGCTGTGTTTAGCATTTATCTATTCATATGCAATAACAAGAACAAATATAAAATTTAAGAATTTTTTCAAAACTATGGGAATGTTTCCTCTTTTTGCACCAACTATGTTATATGGTATTTCACTTATATACCTTTTTGGAAATAAAGGAATCTTTACAACAATGGGACTTGAGGTACCATTATATGGACCATTAGGAATAATTATTTCTCAGATACTATTTACGTTTCCACAAGCTTTCTTAATATTATCGGTAGCACTTTCAATGGCAGATTATAGACTTTATGAAGCAGCAGATAGCTTAGGGGCTAGTGACTTTAAAAAGTTTTTTAAAATTACAATTCCAGGCATAAAGTATTCACTAGTAAGTTCTTTCTTTGTATCCTTTATACTTGCATTTACAGACTTTGGAGCAGCAAAGGTAGTTGGAGGAAACTATAATGTATTAGCTACGGATATATATAAGCAAGTAGTAGGGCAGTTTAATATACCAATGGGGGCAACTGTTTCTATGGTAATGTTAATTCCTGTACTAATAGCTTTTACATTAGACAAGGTGGCAAGTAAAAAACAAGGAATGACTATAACAGCAAAATCTATGCCTTATAAAATTAAAGAAAATAAATTTAGAGATAGAGTATTTTTAATAGCATGTAGTTTTATAACTTTACTAATCTTCATTTTGATATTCGTTTCAGTTATAGGTTCAGTTATAAAATTATGGCCATATAACCTAAGTTTTACGATGGAACATTATACATTTAAAGGTATTTTAGGAAGCGGATTAAAAACTTATTTAAGCAGTTTAAAAATATCAACACTAACAGCTATATTTGGAACTATATTTGTGTTTTTTAGTGCATACATGATAGAAAAAGTGGATAAATTTCCACGATTAAGACAAACAGCTTACTTCTTATCTATGATACCAATGGCATTACCAGGTCTAGTACTAGGAATATCATATATAACTTTTTTTAACTCAGCAAGTAATCCACTAAATTTCCTATATGGTGGTACAGTCATACTTGTCATAGTAAACATAGTACATTTTTATTCTGTTTGCTTTATAACTTCAAACTCATCACTAAAAATGTTGGATAGAGAGTATGAATTAGTAGCAAAATCTATAAATATTCCATTTTATAAAGTGTTTTTTAACATCACAGTACCAATGTCTATAACATCAATACTTGAGATAGTAGTATATTATTTTGTAAATTCAATGGTTACTGTTTCAGCATTAATATTTTTGTATACCCCTCAGACTCAGACTGCATCAATATCCATATTGAAGTTAGATGAGATAGGATATATAGGGCCATCAGCAGCTATGGCAGTATTAGTGCTTTTAACAAATATAATAGTAAGACTTTGCTATGAATTCGTAACAAAAAAATTAAAAAACAATACACAAAAATGGCAACAAAAAGATGTTGCATAGGGGAGGTAAAGATGAAATTTAAGAAGCTAGTTTCTTTAGGAGTATTATCAACGCTTTTATTGAGTGTAATAACAGGGTGTAGCACTGCTTCATCAGGTGGAGACTCAAAGTCTGATAGTAAAACAAAAGGAGAATTAACAGTTTATACAGCAATCGAAGAAGACAGTATAGACCCATATTTAGCTACATTTAAAGAAAAATATCCAGATATTAAATTAAATGTTGTTAGAGCATCGACAGGAGATATAACAGCGAGATTATTAGCAGAAAAAGATAATCCACAAGCAGATGTTGTATGGGGGATTGCTGCCACAAGTTTGTTAGTTGCAGATGACCAAGGAATGCTAGAACCATACGCTCCAGAAGGGTCTGATAAGATAGACACTGCATTTAAAGATGATAAAGAAGTGCCTTCATGGGTTGGTATAGATGCTTGGATGACAGGTATAACTGTAAATACTAAAGAATTAAAAGATAAAAATATACCAGTTCCTAGTTCTTATGAAGATTTGATAAAGCCAGAATATAAGGGGCTTATATCTATGCCAAATCCATCTTCTTCTGGAACAGGATATTTAACAGTGTCAGCGCTTATACAAATTATGGGAGAAGAAAAGGCATGGCAGTATATGGATAAGCTACATGAAAATATTGGTGTATATACTCAATCTGGTTCAGCTCCAGCTACATCATCAGCTTCAGGAGAATACCCTATAGGGATATCTTTTGGATACAGAGGCATAAAATTAAAAGAAGAAGGTTATCCAGTGGAAGTAGTGTTTCCAAAAGAAGGTTCTGGATGGGATATAGAAGCAAATGCTCTTGTAAAAAAAGATAATATAAAAGAAGCTTCTAAGATATTTTTAGATTGGGCGATAAGTAAAGATGCAATGAATGAGTATTCTAAGAACTATGCAGTTACTACAGTTGATACAGGAAATCCAATCCCAGAAGGATTCCCTAAAAAGCCATTAGAGCAAATGATAGATAATGATTTAAAATCAGCAGCAAAAAATAGAGAAACTATATTAAATAAATGGATATCAAAATATGATGGAAAGACAGAAAAGGAAAGTTAAATTCATTAATAAAATCCAACAAAAGAGTACCTAGAATATAAATTTTATATCTAGGTTCTTTTTTGTTGGATTTTATATTTGTCATGAGACCTACATATTTTTTCTATAAATCATTGATATTAAAAAAGAAAATTGTATGGATGATATAATATTAATATAGGTAATGCTACATGGGACTTATTGTTGCTTATAAGTGATTCAATAGAATATAATAGTGAATATATTTATCTAGTAGAAATAAATTTTTCTTAAACTATAGATTTCTAAATAAAAATAAATAGGTTAGTGCCTTGATTAAATCAAATAAAAACCTTAAAATAAAGAGATGTAAACAAAAACTAAAAACAAATAAAAGGTGAATTTATATGATAAAAGAGATAATAGTAGTAGAGGGAAGAGACGATGTTACAGCAGTTAAGAGAGCAATAGATGCAGAACTTATAACCACAGGTGGATTTGGATTTCCAAAAGGAGTAATGGAGCGTATAAAATCAGCTAATGAAAGACGTGGAGTTATAATATTTACAGACCCAGACTTTGCAGGTGAAAAAATAAGAAAAAAAATAGCATCAGAAGTCCCAGGATGTAAACATGCGTTTTTACCAAGAGAAGAAGCTAAAAAGGATGGAGATATAGGGATAGAAAATGCTACTCCAAAAAGTATAATAACAGCTTTAAATAAAGTTAGAACTGAAAGTACAGAAAAAAGAGATGAATTTAAACAAGTTGATTTGATTAGAAATGGTCTTATAGGAAATGAAGATGCATCATCTAGGAGAGATGCACTTGGTAAAATACTTGGAATTGGCTATGGAAATGCAAAGCAATTTTTAAATAGATTAAATAATTATGGTGTTGAAAGAGAAGAATTTGTAAGTGCATTAAAACAAATTTAAATGTAATCATGTATGATATGGAAAAAAATATAAAAAATAAATATAAAATTACAGAGTAATTTAAAATAAATTGTCTTTAATAAATATTTTGCTTTGAATACATGTAAATTAAGTATAATTAATAGGATAAAATCTTAAAATAAGTTAAAAAGGAGTAAACGATGGATAGACTATCTTCACATAGCGCAACAAAAGAAGTAGTAAAAAAACATAATTTTAAATTTTCAAAGTCTTTAGGTCAGAATTTTTTAATAGATAGTAATATAATAGATAAAATATTGGATGGAGCTAGAGTCACAGAAGGAGATAATATAATAGAAGTAGGACCTGGTATAGGGACACTAACTCGTGAAATGGGTAAGGTAGCAGAAAAAGTAGTAGCTATAGAAATTGATAAAAACTTAATTCCTATATTGAAAGATACCTTATCAGATTTAGAGAACATAGAAGTTATAAATCAAGACATATTAAAAGTAGATATACAAGAGCTAATAAAAGATAAATTAAATGGTGGACCAGTTAAGCTTGTAGCAAATCTTCCATATTATATAACTACACCAATAGTTATGAAGTTTTTAGAAGAGGATATACCTGTAACAGATATAGTGGTTATGGTTCAAAAAGAAGTTGCAGATAGAATGAATGCTGTTCCAAGTACAAAGGATTATGGAGCATTGTCTATAGCTGTTCAGTACTATTGTGAAACAGAAATTGTAGCAAAGGCTCCAAGACATATGTTTATACCACAGCCTAATGTAGATTCAACAGTTATAGGTTTACATGTTAGAGCTGAAAAGAAATATGATGTTCATAATGAAGAAATATTTTTCAAGACAGTAAAAGCATCTTTTGGACAAAGAAGGAAAACTCTACTTAATTCATTGGGAGGCCTTGGTTTTCTTAATAAGGATGAAATAAGAGAAATATTAAAAGAAGCTAATATAGATGAAAAAAGACGCGGTGAAACTCTTAGTATAGAAGAGTTTGCAGTTCTTTCAAATATAGTAAATACAAAAGTATCTTCTAAATAGGAGGTACTTTTTTTTATTTTATTAACATATATTGTTTAGAGAAACTGTGTTAAGGGGGGATTGCAGTGGGTTCTAAAAGAAAGTTTAAAAGAGACTATATAATACTAGAAGCTAAAGACATAAACTTTAGATACAAAGAACGAGTACTGCCAAAAGCTTTTGCAAAAGTCGAAGTAAATGATGAAAAATCAATCATTGCATTATATGTAGAAAATCTAAAATATGTTAAAGATGGGTATAAAGCAGTAGCAATAAAAGGTGACCATGGATTAATAGACTTAGGAAATATAATTTTAAATGAACAAGGAAGAGGTGAATTTGTTTTAGATTTAGAGGATTATGATGAAGAGATAAAAGGAATTGCCTTATTGTATGAAAGAAATATTCCTTTAGTTGGCTTTAAGGGAAATAAGATTGAAAATTATGAGGACATATTATTCCAAGATGTAGAAGATGAAGAATTAGCTGAAAGTGAAGAAGAGTATTTAGAAGACGATATAGATGATGCAAGTGAAGAATATAGAGAAGATGATGATGACAATGAAGAAAATAGTGATAGTGACGAAGAATATATCATAGAAGAATATGATGAAGATGAATATGACGATTATTGGGAAGATGATGAAAGTAAAGATGTAGAATTAAAGGCAAGAGCAGATATAGAAGATTCTAGTGATGGTGAAATTGAAGAATTTAATAACTATAAAGAAATAGAAAATTATAACAAGGCTAAAGAAAATGAATGCTATGACGATATAGAAGATGATGAGGAATATGATGAGGATGAAGATGACTTTGAAATAAGACATGAAGAAAAGATAGTTGCTTCTCCAAAAACTACTAAGTCAAAGAAAGCTCAAAAAGAACAAAATAATATTGAAAAAGTAAAAAGAGCCAATGGGATAAGTCAAGTAGATAATGGAAATAAGCAAGCTGGAACATTACTTATGCCTAGACAAATAAAGAAAGGGTTAAAATTATTCAGAGAAGTTAAGCCTTTTACAGCAGATTATATAGACAATACAAGATGGTGGAAAATAGAGGTAAATCCTACAACATTGTGTGGATATTCAATGCCTTATTTAGGATATTTAAATGTATTGAATTATACAATGTATAGTGATGCAGTTTTACATTCATATAAATATAGACATTACTTATTTGGAGTACAATATGATGAATATAATAAGAGAAAGCATTATATTTATGCTATTCCAGGGAATAGAAATGAACAACCAGATAATGGAAGCACAGGATTTTTAAGATATCAAGTTTGTGACCATAGAACCAATAGTTTAGGCTACTGGTTATGCTTTATAGATTCTAGGCAGAGAAATATAGTTAGATAAAACAATAAGAATGAAAGAATTTAACTTTAACTTTCATTTTAGTAAAGAAAATTAATGAAAATGATATAAAAGTTTAAAAACTATTGATAATATTTAAATATTACACTACAATATATGTTGAAATACCTATTATATTATGGAGGAAGATTATGATAAACGAGCAAAGAATTTTAAATGAGTTCCTTGAATTAATACAGATAGACAGTTTATCTTTAAAAGAGGGGAATGTAGCTAAAGTATTAGTTAAAAAGTTAGAAGAAATAGGTTGTTCAGTTGTAGTAGATAATGCTGGTGAAAAAGCAAATGGAGAAACAGGCAATATAATAGCTACTTTAAAAGGAAATAAAGAAGGAAAGAAAATATTATTTAGTTCACATATGGATACAGTAACTCCAGGAATAGGGGTAAAACCTATAGTGGATGAAGTAAATGGAATAATAAAAAGTGATGGTACTACAATATTAGGCTCTGATGATAAAGCAGGTATAGCAGCTATATTAGAGGGATTAAGACAGGTAAAAGAAAACAATATAGAACATACTGATATTCAAGTTGTATTCTCTATATGTGAAGAATGTGGATTAGTTGGAGCTAAAAATTTAGACTATGCAAAAATAGATTCTAAATATGCCTTTGTATTAGATAGTGGTGGTTCTCCTGGAGAGATAATAGTAAAAGCTCCTGCACAAGATGTAATAAATGTTAAGATATTAGGAAAGACAGCTCATGCAGGTCTTGAGCCTGAAGCTGGTATAAGTGCTATAATGGTAGCTGCTAGAGCAATAGATAATATGAATTTACTTAGAATAGATGAAGAAACAACTGCTAACATAGGAATTATAAATGGTGGAACAGCTACAAATATAGTAACAGGAGAAGTTAACATAGTTGCAGAAGCTAGAAGTCTAAAAGAAGATAAATTAGATATTCAAACTAAACATATGGTAGAAACTTTTGAAAAAGCCGCTAAGGATTTTGGAGCTAAAATTGAAATAGATGTAAATAGAGCATATACTCCAATAGATGTTAATGAAGATTCAGAAATAATACAACTTGCAAAAAAAGCATTTTCAAATTTAGGAATAGAAGGTCATACTGAATCTACAGGAGGAGGTAGCGATACTAATATATTAAGTAAAAATGGTATTGAAGCTATAACTCTAGGAATAGGTATGAAAAATGCTCATACATTAGATGAACATATAGCTATAAAGGATTTATATGATTCTGCCAAAATGGTAATAGAGATAATAAAAGAAGCATAAATTTAAGTAATAGTGTATAATATATATATATCGCCTAGCTCAAGCTAGGTGATTTTTCATTTTATAGAAGATTGATAATCTCTATTGAAAGTAAAAGATATACATTTGAATATAATAATAACTTTAATTTATGTTTAAATATATGTTTTTAATAATATTTAGATTTGGTTTATGAGGAGGAATAACAATGGAAACAAGGTACGAGGAAGCAAATAAAATAACAATACAATCAATAATTTGGAATATAGTCTTAACAATAATTAAGGTGATAGCTGGTATTATTGGTAATTCTAGTGCTATGATTGCAGATGGATTACATTCAGCCTCAGATATTATAAGTTCTGTAGGTGTGCTGATAGGTAATTATGTATCTTCTAGACCAGGAGATAAGGAACATAATTATGGTCACGAAAAGGCAGAGACATTGGTATCATTCGTATTATCAATATTACTTATATTTGTTTCTATCACAATAGGTATAGGGGCTATTAAATCCTTATTTAACTTAGATGCATTGAGTGTTCCATCAATACTTCCATTAATAGTGTCAGTCATTTCAATTTTGATAAAAGAGTATCAATATAGAATAACAATAAAAGTTGCTAAAAAGATAAATTCACCAGCTTTAAAAGCAGATGCTTGGCATCATAGGTCAGATGCTCTATCTTCAGTGGCTGCATTTATAGGTATAGGAGGTTCTATTTTAGGATTTAAACCATTAGACCCAATTGCATCAGTTGTAGTAGCAGTATTTGTAGCTAAGGTAGGAATTGATATACTTATAAGTTCTGTAAATGAATTGATGGATGTTTCAGTTGAAGAAGAAGAAAGACAAGAATTAAAGTTTATTGTAGCAGATACAGAGGGCGTTAAAAATCTAGGAGATATAAAGACTAGAAAACATGGAGCTATGGCATATGTGGACTTGACTATATGTGTTGATGAAAATCTAACAGTAAAACAGGGGCATGATATTGCTACTAAGTTGGAAAAACATATAATAAAACATATGGAATTTGTAAAAGGGATAACAGTTCATGTTGAACCATGCACTAATTGCCAAGGAAATAAGTGTATAAAATAATTATAGCTTAAAAAAAAGTGTAAAAAGTTATATAATTGTTTTATGACTATAAACTCTAGGGGTGGTTAAATGAGTAAGAAAAGAAAACTAAAGAAAAAAGCTGCAATATTAATAGGAGTAGTTGTTTTCTTTATAATATACTTTATATCTTTTAAAATAGGTCTAAACATGGAAAAGGATAAGAGTGAGGTTCCAAAGAAAGTAGAAACAGAGACAGAAGATAATAGGTCTTTAATGACTCAAATAAAAGAGAAGAAGAAAATTTATGTATCAGATAAAAATGTAGAAAACATAAAAATCGAAGAAGATATGTGGAACGAGATAAAGTTCTTTTTCTCCGAATTTAAGAAAGTGAGAAATACTACTTCTTATGAAGCAATTTATGAAGGGTATTCTGATGATGGAATTAAATTTTCTACAGACCTTAATTTTTTTAGAGTCTATACTGTAAATAAAGAGGAATATTATAAAGTTCCAATTGATTCCAAGAATTCTTTTAAGAAGCTTTTAGATGAGAGCATATATACTTCATTTGACCTTTTGAGTCACTATAAAGACTGGAAAGAGGTCACTATAACTTATGGAAAAGAAACTAAGAAGATTCATAAATGGAAGTTTGATGATTTAGCACATAAGATGATTTCAAAAAGAGTTGTAGGAAAGGTTCAGCCAGAAAAAAGTAAGGAAAGAAGTGATTATAATTTCAGTATAAATATAAAAGGTGAAAATTTTGCGGTGAAAGTGGATACAATGGGCAAGGATTATGTAAAAGTTACTTCTAAGAAAACTGTCTCTTACTACGAGGTTCATACAAGTTTATTTGATTATCTTAAAAATGAAATATTTGAGATTGGAAAGAAATAAAATATTAAGAAGGCTATCAAGTGATTATATCATTTGATAGCCTAAATTAATTTTTATATGTTATTTTTAGTTACATACTATTTTTCAACTAGTAAGTCTGCAACCTTATATATTGGACCAGCACCAGCAGTTATTACTAAATCATTATCATTAACATTTTCACGTAAATATTTTACTATATCCTCAAATTCTTTTATGTAGATAGCATCTACATTGTTTTGATATAATTTTTCAACTAAGTCTTTAGAGTGTATATCTCCTGGGTCATCTTCTCTTGCAGCATATATATCTGTTATTATAACTTTATCAGCTGCATAGAAAGCTTCTGAAAATTCACCTAAAAGAGATTTTGTTCTAGTGTAAGTATGCGGTTGGAAGATGCACCATAAAGTTGATTTTTTTAACTTTTTAGCAGCAGCTAAAGTAGCCTTTAGCTCAGTTGGATGATGTGCATAATCATCTATTACTAAGGCATTTTTGTAATATCCCTTAGATTCAAATCTTCTTCCTACGCCTTTATATATTTTTATATTTTTTCTTATAGTCTCTAAATCAATACCAGAAACAAGAGCTGCCATTATAGCAGAAGAAGCATTGTATATGTTATGAAGGCCATATACAGAAAGTTCAAATTCTCCTAAATCTTTTCCTTGGTACTCTATTTTAAATATTCCGTGACCACCATTGTCAAAATGTATATCTTTTATAACAGCATCATTGTCAGAATCTCTACCATATTTTATAATAGTAGCTTTAACATCGTACAATATGTCATCAACATTTTCATCATCACCATTTATTATGAAATATCCATCTGGAGGTAAAAGTTTACCAAATTTGTTAAACGAAGCTTTGATTTCATCTATACCAGAGAAATAATCAAGATGGTCTTCCTCAACATTTAAAACTATAGATATCTTAGGATTAAAATTAAGGAAACTATCTACATATTCACATGCTTCAGTTATAAAGTGGTTAGAATTACCTATCTTAACATTACCGCCTATCATACTTAAGTTACCACCAACCAATATAGTAGGGTCTAAGTCTGCATATTCAAAAATTGTAGACAACATAGATGTTGTAGAAGTTTTTCCATGTGTCCCAGAAACTGCTATAGAGTTTTTATACTCCCTCATAATCTGACCTAAAAAAGTAGCTCTGTTCATTATTAATTTATTTTTTTCTCGAGCAGCTATAAGTTCTTCATTGTCTGGGTGAACTGCTGCAGTATAAACAACCATATTTACATCATCTGATATATTTTCTTTTTTTTGACCGATATAGATAGTTGCCCCTTGATCCCTAAGTTTGTCTAATAGGTATGATTCGTTTGAATCCGAACCTGAAACCTGATAACCCTTATTGATACATATTTCGGCTAATGCACTCATGCTGATACCGCCAATTCCTATAAAGTGTATATTCATAATAAAACCACCTTTCTTTTTAATTAAGTCCTACAATATGAACTATTTTTGTGGTATAATAATATAATGTTCAATATTTTATAATTAATATGCATATAATATTATATGTATTTTATTTTTGAATATAATAAAACATAAGTAATATTATACCACAATACGAATTGTTATGCATTAGTTAGTTTAACGTTATATAAAGGTACTTGTAGGAGGAAATAGTAATGAAATTTAAAAGAACAGAGAGAATTGGAGCAATAGTTAAAATACTATCTGATAACCCAAATAAAATATATACATTAAGTTATTTTACAAATCAATTTAATGCAGCAAAATCAACAATAAGTGAAGATTTATTAGTTGTAAAAAATGTATTTGAAAAACTACACTTAGGTAAAGTTATAACTATCTCAGGTGCAGCAGGAGGAGTAAAATATATACCTAAAACTTCTATAGCAGAAAATGCAGAGTTTTTAATGGAATTGTGCGAGAAAATATGTGACACATCTAGAATACTATCTGGCGGTTTTTTATATTTAATTGATTTAATTTATGACCCTACAATAGCTGCTAAGATAGGAAAAATATTTGCTTCAAACATTGAATATGTAGACGCAGATTATGTTGTAACAATGGAAACAAAAGGTATACCTATGGCACTTATGACTGCAAAGGCTATGAATTTACCTCTAGTTATAATAAGAAAAGATATAAAAGTATCAGAAGGTCCTACCCTTAGTATGACATATGTAAGTGGAAATAATTCGAAGGTTGAGAGTATGAGTTTACCAAGAAAGGCTCTTAAACCAGATAGTAAAGTTATAATTATAGATGATTTCATGAGGGGTGGAGGTACTATAAAAGGAATGGTAGACCTTATGAATGAATTTGGAGCAGAGGTTATAGGTACTGGAGTATTCATATCTACAACAAATCCTTCAGAAAAAATGGTAAAAGATTATATATCACTAATTCAGTTAGATGTTACTGGAGATAAAATAGTAGTTGAACCAAACTTAAAAACTTTTAAATATGAATATAGAAATGAAGACTTAGATGGAGAAAATGATTCAGAATTTGAATTTGAGATAGATGAAGATTAATAAAAAAAATATTTAGAAAAATATGTAAAAATAAAAAGAGGATATCCCTAGTTGTCCATAGAATTACTTAAAAAACAGTTTATATTAATTTATTCCAACAATAATAATTTTAATATAAATTAATTTCTGTCAAAATCAAAGGGGGATATATTGGTATGAAGATAACTGACGTAAGAGTAAGAAAATTAACAGAAGAAGGTAAAATGAAATGTATAGTGTCAATAACTTTTGATAATTTGTTTGTAGTACATGATATAAAAGTTATAGAAGGCCACAATGGGTTATTTATAGCAATGCCTAGCAGAAAAGTAGGCGAAGGAAATTTCAGAGACATAGCTCATCCAATAAATGCAGAAATGAGACAAGTTTTAGAAGATGCAGTTTTACAAGCGTATCATGAAGCATTAGTTCAATGGGAAGTAGCTGCTGAATAACAATAAATATAAAAATGGAGAGAGCCCGAACATTTAGGCTCTTTTTAAATGTAGAATTTGCATTAAAATATGTACTTTTTAGTAAAAAAGTGCTATATTATTAGTGATAATGTATATGTTGTATACAAATTGTTAAATAAATGTATTATAATGTATATTGATTGAGATAATAATACGAATAAAATTAAATTAGATTGAATGGAGTGTATCAATGAACTTTAAAGCTATAATCCTTGCCGCTGGCAAAGGAACAAGAATGAAGTCTAAATACCCAAAAGTTATACATAAAGTATGTGGAAAAGAAATGGTCAACCATATTATAGATGTTTCAAAAAAATCAGGCGTAAAGGATACTGTTGTAATTTTGGGGCATGAAGCAGATGTAGTAAAAGAAAAACTTGCAGAAGAAACTATGATAGCTATGCAAACAGAACAGCTTGGAACAGGACATGCTGTAAAAATGGCTAAAGAATATATAAATGATGAAGATGTAATAGTTGTACTTTGTGGAGACACTCCACTTATAAAGGAAGAAACATTAAAGAAATTATTTGATTTCCATATAGAAAATAAATATCATGCCACAGTTCTTACAACAAAAGTTGGAAATCCAACAGGTTATGGTAGAATAATAAGAGATAAGAAGGGGGACCTTCTTAAAATAGTGGAACAAAAAGATGCAAATTCAGAAGAAAAAATGATAAGTGAAATAAATTCTGGGATATACTGTTTTAATGGAAAGAGTCTTAGAGAAGCATTAGATTTGTTAAATAATAACAATGCACAAGGTGAATATTATTTAACTGATACTGCTAAAATAATGAGAGACAAAGGCTTAAAAGTTGGTGCATTTGCAGGTTCAACTATTGAAGAGCTTATGGGTGTTAACTCAAGAGTGGAATTATCAAAGGCAGAAGAAATTATGAGAAAAAGAATAAATGAATCTCATATGTTAAATGGAGTGACTATAATAGACACTAACTCTACCTATATAGAATCTGATGTTGAGATAGGTAATGATACTATAATATATCCAGGTGTTATGTTACAAGGTAAAACAAAGATAGGTTCAGATTGTATAATTGGAATGAACTCATCTATAACAAACTCAGAAATAGGAACTGGAACAGAAATAAAAAATTCAACTATACTTGATAGTAAAGTTGGAGATAATACTACTGTTGGACCATATGCATATCTAAGACCAAAAACTAAATTAGGAAACAATGTAAAAATAGGTGATTTTGTAGAGGTAAAAAATGCTGTTATAGAAGATGGTTCAAAAGCATCTCATCTTTCTTATATAGGAGATGCACATGTTGGTAAAAATGTAAATATTGGATGTGGAGTAGTATTTGTAAACTATGATGGTAAAAATAAATTTAAGTCAATAGTAAAAGACGATGCGTTTATAGGTTCAAATTCTAATTTGGTTGCACCAGTAGTTGTAGAGGAAAAAGGATATATAGCTACAGGTTCAACAATAACACATGATGTCCCAGATGGAGCTTTAGCAATAGCAAGACAAAGACAAGTTGTTAAAGAAGGATGGGTAGAAAAAAAGAATCAAAAAGATAACCAAGGTAAGTAGTTATTTAGTTTATTATTTTGGCTAATAAAATTAGCTCGAAATTATTATAAATTATATTCATTAGGATTTTAAAATTTTCAGGAGGGTTACATAAATGAATACTAGCGGAAGCGAGATTAAAATTATTGCAGGTAATTCATCGAAAGAGTTAGCACAAAAAATAGCTGACTATATAGGTGTATCAGTGCTAGACTGTGAAGTAGGTACGTTTAGTGATGGTGAAATATGTGTAAACATGAATGAGACAGTAAGAGGTTGTGATGTGTTTGTAGTACAATCTACTAATAGTCCAGTAAATGATAACTTAATGGAGTTATTAATCTTAATTGATGCATTAAAGAGAGCATCAGCAGGAAGAATAACAGCAGTTATTCCTTACTATGGATATGCAAGACAAGACAGAAAAGCTAAGGCAAGAGATCCAATCACTGCTAAATTAGTTGCAAACTTAATAACTGCTGCTGGAGCAGATAGAGTATTAACAATGGATTTACATGCTGCTCAAATACAAGGATACTTTGATATACCATTAGACCACTTACTAGGTGGAACAATATTAGCAAATTACTTCAATGAAAAGAAAATAGAAGATTTAGTAGTAGTATCTCCAGACTTAGGAAGTGTTACTAGATCAAGAAAATTTGCTAATACTTTAAATGGAGAAGTTCCAATAGCTATAATAGATAAGAGAAGACCAAAAGCTAATGTATGTGAAGTTATGAACTTAATAGGTGATGTTAAAGGTAAAAATGTTATACTATTAGATGACATGATAGATACAGCAGGAACAATAGTTAATGCTGCAAATGCACTTAAAGAGTTTGGCGCAAAAGATGTTTATGCTTGTTGTACTCATGGTGTATTATCAGGACCAGCTATTGAAAGAATTTCTAATTCAGAAATAAGTGAGTTAATAGTCCTTGATACTATACAACTTCCTGAAGAAAAAAGAATAGATAAGATAAAAATAAAAACAGTGGCTCCTTTATTTGGAGATGCCATAAGAATGATATTCTCTAATGAATCAGTAAGTAAATTATTTTAATTAATTAGATTTATAAGAGTTGCTTAAAAAAGATGTAAGTTTTTTAAGCAACTCTTTTTTGATATCTAATTTATGTATTATTATAATTTATTGGAGCTGTATGTGTGTATGTAAAAGTAAATGTTTCTTGTAAAACATGTAGATGAGTAATTAAAAACTAAATTTAATAAAAAATACAAAATTATGAATTTTATGAATATAAAAAATATTTAGAAAAAGTATTGAAAAAAATTGAATTATGTAGTATTATGTAAATATAAATTAAAGAAAGAGGTGTTTCCAATGGGAAGGAATGAAGATGAACCCCTAATAATTAAGTGATTCAGTCACAATCTAAAGTAAATATAAAAATCTATTGAAAGTTTATTTATAAGAATTGAAAATAGTATCTATTCTATATCTTTAGTGTTTGTGAGAGGGTTCTGGATTATATAAAGTTACTGTAAAGAAAGTAATTTTGCACAATAAGCATACCTGTAAATGAAGAGTTTCATTTATATAGTGATTGTGACTGAATCATAACTGCAAGAATATAGAATGTTTATATATAGATGTTTTTGATAAAATACTATATTGTAATAGCTTTTAGCTTTCAAATAAATATTAGCAAAGGATGGAAATGACAATGATAAAACTAAATGATAATTTATAAATATCTCCTTACGATATATGATAATTGTAGGGAGATGTTTCTTTTTTTGTATGGTATAGTTACTTTAAGAAATTATGTTTGAACATGTGAAAATTTGGTATATATAAATAACATAAACTGTATTGCTAAAATGTGGTAACTATTATATAATATAAGTGGATATGTATCTCTATTATGAGTTATATATCACTCTAAATTTAATAAAATAGAAACGTTGATGTATGTTCTGTGATGTGGGCACCTTGGAACATATTGAGTTAGTGGTGCAACCGGCTATGAAATTGTATTTATGATACTTTTATTTTCATAGCTTTTTTTGTTCAAAAAAATGGTTATATGCTAGAAATAAATCTGGTTAGTACGTGTAAATAATTTTACTTAGATTTTTAACCAGATATATTATAAGTAAGTATTAATTTAAAAATTGAGGGGGAATAAAAATGAAGTTAAGAAAGAATAAAAAAGGTTTCACTTTAGTGGAATTATTGGTAGTAATTGCAATTATAGGGATATTAGCAGTGGTAGCAGTTCCAGCTTTATTTAGTAATATAAACAAGGCTAAGGTAGCAAGTGTTGAATCTGATTATAGTTCAGTTAAGAGTGCAGCATTGTCTTATTATTCAGATAAGAATAAATTACCTGAAGATATTACTAATGATTTAAAAACATACATGGAATCTGATTTAAAAAATTCTGATATTGGTGGAACTTATAGTTTAGTTAAAGGAACCGATAATGATAAAAAATTGGCGTTATTGATAACAGGCGCTACTTTAACAAAAGAGCAAGCAAGTAAATTAGTTTCTGATATAGGTGCAGATAAAGTTTATACAGATGCTAAACTTTCTACGGAATTAAATGGAGCTATTGATGAGAAAAATCTGTATATAGTTCTTATAGACAATTTAGAAAACTAGTGGCAATTGATATATTTATTATTTGACTATATTTAAGCTTAATTATAAAATAATAAAAAGGCAGGAAGAAAATCTTCCTGTCTTTTTATACTATTTTATTTAATACCCAATCATAAATGGTGGTATAATTGAAATAGTAAAGGAGTGAAATTTGTGGCTAAAAAAGTTAGAATAGGAGACAAACTGGTTGAAAAAGGATACATAACAGAAGACCAGCTTAAATGGGCATTATCAGAGCAAAAAAATAGTGGAAAAAGACTAGGAGAATTTCTAGTACAAGAAGGACTTATAGATAGTAACTTATTAATAAGTGTATTAAAAGAACTTTTAGATATAGAAAGTGTATTTTTAGAAGGAACAGAAATAGATACATTAGCTACAAAGATGGTTCCAGAAAATATATGTAAAAGATATACTGTATTTCCGTTCAAAATCGATGGAAATAAAATATGTTTAGCCATGTCAGACCCACAAGATAGAGAAGCAGTTCAAGATGTAAGACGTATGTCAGGTAAAGATGTCGAAATATTTATATCAAGTGCAGAAGATATAAACAAAGCAATAGGTCATGCCTATGCACATTCAGAAATAAATAAAGCAATGACTGAATACAACAAAAACAAGACTGGTGGAATTAGAGAAACAGTAATCCTTGAAGAGGATGTAAATGCTGCTCCAATAGTAAGGCTAGTAAATAATATACTAGAAAATGCTGTTAGAATGGAAGCAAGTGATATACATATAGAACAAAGTGAAAATTACATGCGTGTTAGATTTAGGATAGATGGAATGTTAAGAGAATATATGAGGATGAACTCTGCGCCATACAAGGCAGTAATAAGTCGTATAAAAATAATGTCAGATATAAATATATCTGAAAAGAGGATTCCACAAGATGGTAGAATATATTTAAAAGTAGATAATAAACCGATAGATTTTAGGGTTTCTACAATGCCAACCAATAGGGATGAAAAGATAGCCATGAGGGTACTTGATAAGAGTAATTTTATGGTAAGTAAAGAAGTACTAGGAATAGATGAACATGGCTCTAAAATATATGACGAGTTAATAAATACCCCTTATGGGCTTATATTAGTTGTTGGACCTACTGGAAGTGGAAAAACTACTACATTATATTCAATGCTAAATCAATTGAATACAGAAAATAGAAATTTATTGACAATAGAAGACCCTATAGAGTATGAATTACCTGGTGTAAATCAATCTCAAATAAATGAAAAGGCAGGACTTACTTTTGCTAGTGGGCTTAGAGCTTTTATGCGTCAAGACCCAGATATAATAATGGTTGGAGAGATAAGAGATACAGAAACTGCCGAAATAGCAATTAGAGCCTCTCTTACAGGACATTTAGTTTTAAGCACATTACATGCAAATACAGCAGTTGGAGCAATTTCACGTCTTTTGGATATGGATGTGGAAAGTTTTTTGATAACTTCATCTCTTTTAGGGGTAATATCTCAAAGACTGACACGAAAAATATGTGAGTATTGTAGAGTTTCATATGAAGCAGATACTGGAGAAAAAAAGGCTCTTGGTATTGATATAAACGAATCAGTAACTATCTATAAAGGGCAGGGCTGTGAAAGATGTAATAATACTGGATATAAGGGACGTCTAGGTATATTTGAAATGCTTGAAATTACACCAGAAATAAAAGAGCTAATAGACTCCTCTGCAAATCAAAGAGAAATTTTAAAGTTAGCTAAAAAACAAGGTATGGTTAGTCTAAAAGAGGATATAGTTAAAAAGGTTTTAGGTGGAAAGACAACAGTAGAAGAAATGATTAGAATAATTTTGATGACTGATTAAAGGATGATATTATGAAAAGTTTTAAGTATACAATAATAAAAGAGGATGGGAAAAAGCAAACTGATGTGATTGAAGCTAATGATTTTAATGAAGCTAAAAGTCTTCTTAGAAAAAGAAATCTTAGAGTTCTTGAAATCAAAGAAAGTAAAAGTAAAAATATAAATATATCTTCTAGAAAGAGAAGAAAAGACTTAGGGGCTGACCAGATAAGCCACTTTTGCAGACAGTTTGCTATTATAGTGTCTTCTGGTATAAATAGTATTTCTGGATTAGAAACATTAGCAGGAAGGTCAACTAATGTTACATTAAGAGAAGAAATAAATCGTATAGTAGCAGAGATAAAAGTAGGTTCTACTATTGCTGATTCAATGCTTGCACCAAAGTCGAAGTTTCCAAAGTTACTTGGTGCCATGGTAGCTACAGGTGAAGCTACAGGTAAACTAGATGAAGTATTAAAAAGTATGGCTTCATTTTATTCCAGTGAGCATAGAGTTAAGCAAAAACTTAGAAATGCGGCTACATATCCATTAATAGTTTTGATTTCTTCATTTATAATGATTTTTATATTTACAGCATTTATGGTACCTAAGATGATTAATTCAATTACAACAGTAGGTGCTACTCTTCCACTTATAACAAGGATTGTTATGGGATTTGGTACGTTTATGAAGACATTTTGGCCAATAGTACTTTTAGCTATTATATTGTCTATTTACCAATTTAAGAAGTATCTAAAAACACCAGTTGGTAGAGCTCAAAAGGATAGAGTTATAAATAAAATTCCTGTTTTGGGAAAAGGGATAAACTGCATGGTGGCTACACGATTTTCAAGAGCATTGTATCTATTTGTATCAACAGGATATCCATTAGTACAAGGGCTTGATTATATCATAGATAGTGTAAATAATACTATGGCAGAAAAGATTTTAACATCAGCAAAAGATGGAATAACAAGAGGTGAAGGTCTAGCAGAAAACTTACAAAGATATACGTATTTTGATTCAGTTTTAGTGCAGATGATAGCAATAGGGGAGCAGACAGGGGAATTAGAGAACATAAGTAGACAGATGGCCGAATTCTATGAATATGAATCCGAAATTTATCTAAATAGAATGGCATCAATGATAGAACCTGTTTTAATAATTGCAGTTGGTATTATAGTTGCGGTACTGGTTGTATCAATATTCATGCCAATGCTTAGTATATATGATGCTATGTAGGAGGGAAAACAACAAATGAATAAGGTTTATGTATCATATTATGGGGATTCTATATCCATAGTTGAAGGCAGATACAAACATGATAAAGATAAGTTTTATATAAAAAACTTTAATGTATTTTCAATAGAGGATATTGCTCAAGATTTTTCTAAAGAAAAGTATGCTCTATTGAGATATGCATTAGAAAATGTAAAGTTAAAATCAAAACACATAGTGTTTTGTTTGAATACGAGAGATGTAATTCTAAAACCTCAAAAGTTGCCTAAGATGGATAAAAAAGATTTAGATGGATTTATGAAGCTAGAAATGGATGAAATGATGGCTTTAGAATCAGATGAGTATGTATTTTCATATGAAGTATCTAGTGAGATATCTGATAGGTCAGAAGGAGAAGAGGCTAGTTTAAATCTGATTATTGGAGCTATAAAAAAGGAAGAAATAAATGCAATTGTAGATATAATACATGAATTTGATTTGGTATTGGATAGAATAGATACATTATCAACGGCCTATTTAAGAATTCTCAAGAACTTAGATTACAATGATATAATGGTGACAAATATAAGCGATAATAGCACAATTATAAACATATATAAAAAAGATACTTTATTTATTAGTGATAATATACCGATAAGAATAACTGCTAAAGATATGGAAATGCAATTATTAAATGTGGTCGAAGAGTCAAAAGGACTTATGAATTACTATTCGTCAAGAAACTTTGGTAAGGTAACAGATACTATATTGATATTGGGGAAAAGGTACTCTAATAAATTAATTTATGAGGCTTTTAGTTCTGCATTTTCAAACTATGTTTCTCAAGGTCTTACAGAGATAATGGATATAGCTGATATGGTATCTGGTGATATAGATGAAGATGATATAAATTCAATTGTAGAACTTTTAGGTTGTATGATAGAGCCTAAAGGTAAAAAAGATTTTGAAAATATAAATTTTCTACCAATGGATATACTCAGAAAACAAATGAAAGCTAAACAAATAAAAAGTGTAATGAAGATAGCGCCCGTAGTTGTTTTAGTGGTTTCTATTCCATATTTATGTTTAATTTTTTCAAACAGTTTAGCTAATAAAGAACTTGAAAATGTAAATGATGAAATAAGGAATATTGAATCTGCTTACTATCAAATTGGAAATATAGAAAAAATGATACAAAGTAAAACAGAAGAAATAAAGGTATATGATATGTTAATTGGGAAAAAGGTTAAATGGGAAAATCTATTAGATGATATAGATAAAAATACTCCAAGTAGGGTTGAACTGACAAGCTTATCAACAACATATCAAGGAGTAGGAACAACTAATAAAACTGAAAGCTCAGACAACAGTAAAACTAATACAAATAATGATGAAGCTAAAACAAGTACAAATACAAAAAGTAATAATAATGAAAGTAAAAATAGTAATGACTTAAATGAAGATAAAACTGTAAATGTGGCAGAGGCGTTAAATGGTAATGAGGAGTCTGATAGTAATACAGAAGCAGATGATAAGACTCCATTATATGATAAGATACCAAATGTTTTGAATATAGATGGAAATGCTAAGGATTCTTCTTATGTAGGGCAATTTTTATATAAATTAAAGGGATTGTATTATTTTGAGGATGTTAAACTGCATAGTATAAAAAGCAATGGAGAGGATTCCAACTATACATTTAATATGACATTATACCTGAAAGAAGGTGTATTGACTAATGAATAAGGACATATTTAAAAAAGATATAAAAGATATATTTAAAATGGAAGTTAGTCTAAAGGGAATTCTTATAAAAGTTGTAATTTTACTTGCTATTTTATCCTATGGATATTTTGGACTTTATCCACAATATGAGAAATATGTTTCTACGAAAAATTCTGTAAAACAAGCTACACAAAAATTAAATACATATAAAGAGAAAACAGCTCTTATGCCAAAATATGAAAAACAACTTAAAAATATTGAGAATGAATTAAATGAAAAAAGTAAAAATCTATTATATGATATGCAAGATGGTCTGTTTCTAATTGGTTTAGACAAGAAAATGAAAACATATAATATTGACTTAACTAGCTATGATGTTGGAAACATTAGAGAATATGAACATTTTTATGGAATATCAACAACAATAAGTGTTAGAGGGGACTATAGAAATGTTAAAAAATTGATGGCTTATTTAGAAGAACAAAAAAATGTTACTCAGATATTAGACTATACTATGACTTCATATATAGAACCAGAAAAAGAAGAGCAAGAGACAACAAATAATAAAGATCTAATAAAAAATGTGAACATAAATAAAGATACAAAAATATATTGGGTAGAAGGCGAAGATAAATGGCATTTATATAATGACTGTCCATTGATAAAAGAGGGAGAAATTCTTAAGAATGACAAACTTTTAGATAGGTCAACAAGTTATCTATGTAATACATGTGTACTTAGAGCTGCAACAGAAAAAGAAACAAAAAAAGAAGTAGCGACTCCAGAAGCAGAAGGTGTAGTAGAGGCTACGTTTAAATTTATAATGTATACGAAAGAAAATACTACAATGGTACTTGATACAGATAATCCATCTTCATGGAGACCAGGAAAATATAATCCATTTAAATCTAGTGCAAAATAAAACCAAAGAGGTTTTAAAGATAGGTGATGAGCTTGTACAAAAACAATGAAAAAGGTCTTACTTTATTAGAAATAATAGTGGCTGTATTTATATTGACTATAGTTTTAAGCATTTCTTATAAAGTATTTAATGGTATAACATCAGCAGTAAAAAAACAACAAATCATTACAGATGCTCAAGTAAATATTAATTTAATTAATAAATATTTAAATAGAGACTTAGAAAACTGTAAGGATGTAACAAAGAACAGTTCAGGTAGCGGTTATGAATATAATATAGAAACTCCAGAGAATACAGTGGAGTATGAAGTATCTATAGAGACCAAAAACAATACAGGAGTATACTCTGTAACAAGAATCCAAGAAAATACCACTAATATTGAAGATGCGCTTAGAGAAGAAATAATCTCTAATCAACCATTAGTTCAAAACAATAAAGAAATGAAGGAAACACCATTTAAAATAGAAAAACAAGCTGATAAATCTATTTATACGGTAAGTGTATATTATAATGAATCAGCTCAAGAAGGCCAGAAAAGCAGTAACTTAAATAATAAGACTTATACATTTGATGTTATGTCAAGAATTGGGTAAATGGGAATTTATTTAAAAAATAAGTAGGTTGATAAAATATGGGTAAAAAGAGTAATGAAAAAGGATTTTCTTTAATTGAAGTATTAGTAGCTATGGCGATTATGGGAATTATATTATTTGCATTTTTTAATATTATCAATACTAATGAAAAGGCCAACACTAAAAATGAAGCAGATATAAGTTCCTTAAATTATGTTCAAAGTGAAATAGAGAATTTAAGAGAGAAAATAAAAAGTGGAACATTTGATTTTGACAGTATAGATAAGCGAGAAGATGGAATGGTGGAATATGAAAAATTAATAGATAAATCAAATAAAGTTGTATATGATAAAGTACTTAACAAGGATGATGTGAGCTTGTATGATACTCCATATAAAGAGATTACAACAATAGAAGATAAAGATGGCAATATAATTGACAAGGAAAGTATTACAAACAAAGTAAAGGTTATTGTAGAGGATAAAAGTGGTCAAATATACAAAATAACTGCAACAGGGAAAAGCATGAATGACTATTCAAGTAAAAAAGAAGTTAAAATTGTAACTGAAATATTTAAAGATAAATAATTTTACTTGGGGGTGAGATTTTGAGGAAGTGGAATAAGATAAAAAACGAAAGAGGAGCGGCGTTAGTTTTAGTTTTGGTTGTAGTAGCATTGCTTTCTATTGTTGGGGTGACATTTTCAAATCAAATAGCTAATAGAATAAAGTCTACAAAGACTACTAATGAGGGTATACAGGCCAAGTATTTAGCAGAGACATGTGTGGAAAATAGTGTTGATAAAGCATATGAAAAGTTGTATGATGAGCTTGAAAAAATAGATAATGAGTTTAAAAAAGATAACAATAAGGAAAACAAGGTAACTTCAAGAACAGTATCAAATGAGAATAAAGAGGAAAATCTTGAAGAAATACAACTTAATTATATGAATAATATAAAATATTATCTAGCTACAGCTTGTAAAGAGTTAGAGAAAGCAAGAGATGAACTAATAGAAGTAGAAAAATTAGGTATTATGCAAGATGGTGATGCGAATATGGTTCACTCTTCTATTGATTCAAATAAAAAATTTATATTAGCGTTGGGTGAGAAATACAATACTGGTGATATTTCTAATATAACACGACAAAAATTAGAATCAGATATTGATAATATGGTTAATTATGAATCAAAGCTTTTAGGAAATGATATGATGTTTAAATTCTTTTTAGAAGATGGTAATGTTGAGAAAGATGAACATATTGATAATGCGTTTATACACACATATAAAGCTTTGGATAAAATTTCTTTAGCTATACAAAATATGAATGAATATAGGCATACGATATTTCATCGTAATTCGTCAAAAGTAGAAGTTTTAGATGAAATTCCAAATCAAACACAATATTTAGAATTGATACAAAGGGATTTGATTGATAGAAATTGGAGTAAATGTTGGGATGAATTGAATGAATATATAGAAGAAATTCCAAATAGAAGCAAAGAATTAAATGATTTGAGAGCTAAATTATTTGATAATGTACAAAAGTTTGAAGTTCTAAGTTTAAATATATCTAAAGGAGAAAAAAATACATCAGAAAATTATGTACAATACAAGAATCTATTATATGAAATTATAGAGCAGTTTAATAAAATCAAAATTGAAATGTACAGAGAGCTACCTTCAAATTTTGATGCATTTGGATTAAGTGAAACTTTGAAACAACTTCAAAGAGAAACACTGACAGAGATAAAATGTAGAATAAAAGAACTAAAACCTCAAGAGGTGGCTAAAACAGAAGATATATCTTTAAAAATACCTTTTTATAAAGCTGAATATGATGCGACAAAAGAAGATTGGTTAAATCTAATTGAGAATGGATATAGCACAGAGATGAAATTTACAGTTACTGGAGATAAAAATGGAATAACTGAGATAGAACCAGAGAAAATCGAAAAAATCATTCCTGGATTAGGTGAGGAAGTAAATTCAAATTCAAAATATAAAGTTCAGGCAACTGTAAACTTTAAAATCAAGAAAAATGAGTCAGATAACGATAATATAAAAGATATAATTTCAATTAGTCATGACATAAGTTCATATAAAAAAATAAACTAGATACAAATAAAAGATAATTTAGTGTAAATTAAGTAATAAAATAACCTTATGTATTTATTACTAAAAAAGTAAGTAAACTAATAGAAGATATGGAGAATAAATATTATGTATATTTATGATTTATTAGAACAAGGTATAAGATTGAACGCATCAGATATACACATAACAGTTGGTACAAATCCTGTAGCTAGAGTCAAAGGAGGATTTGTAAAGCTAAGTGAACAAATCTTGACACCAGAGATAACAATGCAAATGGCCAAAGACATAGCTGGGGAATCTATGTTTAAAGTAATAGAAGAACATGGAGAAGCTGACTTTTCAGCTTCTCTAAAAACTGGAGAAAGATTTAGGGTAAATTCCTATAGACAAAAAGGAAATTATGCAATAGCAATAAGAACTATAACAGCAGAAATACCAACTTTTGAGAAACTAGGACTTCCAGAAAACATAAAATCCTTTACTGAAAGACATAAAGGATTAGTTTTAGTTACAGGGCCTACAGGAAGTGGTAAAAGTACGACACTTGCAAGTATGATAAATATAATAAATGAAACACAACAAAAACATATAATTACACTAGAAGACCCAATAGAGTATGTCCATCACCATAAACAAAGTTTAGTAAACCAAAGAGAAGTAGGAACTGATACAGAAAGTTTTCACTCAGCTCTTAGAGCTATTTTACGTCAAGACCCAGATGTAATTCTAATAGGGGAAATGAGAGACCCGGAGACTGTGTCAATAGCATTAACAGCCGCAGAAACAGGACATCTAGTATTTTCAACACTACATACAGTTGGTGCTGCTAAGACAATAGACAGAATAGTGGACATGTTCCAGCCAGCTCAACAACAACAAATAAAAACTCAATTGTCTACAGTTTGTGAAGGAGTAGTATCACAACAATTACTTCCTACATCAGATGGGAAAGGTAGGATAGCTGCAATTGAATTGATGTTTGCAACACCAGCAATAAAAAACCTAATAAGAGAAGGAAAAACATATCAAATTCCAAATATGATACAAACTGGAGTTAAAGCAGGTATGAAAACTATGGATCAAGATTTGATGGAACTTTATAAAAATGGAAAGATTACAAAAGATATGGCACTTAGTAGATGTACCGACCAAGAATTTATGACTAGAATGATAGGTGGCGTAAATTATAATGGAAATTATAGTCGTTAATTTATATGTATTTGTAGTTGGGATAGTATTTGGAAGTTTCTTTAATGTTTGTATTTTTAGGATTCCAGAAGGTATATCTATCTCTAGCCCCCCATCTCATTGTATGAGTTGCAATACTAGACTAAAACCTATGGACTTAATACCAGTTTTTAGCTATTTAATGAGCGGTAGAAAATGTAGGTATTGTGGTGAGAAAATTTCTAGCAGATATGCTATAGTAGAGTTAATTACAGGAATTTTATTTTTAACAGTGTTTATAGTTTATGGAATATCTATATCGACTATTTATTATTTGGTTCTTGTATCTTTATTAATTGTAATAACATTTATAGATATTGACCACTTTATAATACCAGATAGGATACTAGTTTTTGGAGCTATATTTGCTATAATTTTTAATCTCCTACTAAAAGAAGTTTCAATTAAAGATTCAATTATAGGTGCTTTTGTATGTGGAGGAAGTGTTTGGCTTATAGTAGTTCTAATTGAATTTATAATAAAAAAAGAATGCATGGGTGGAGGAGATATTAAACTATTCGCAATGTTAGGCTTATATATGGGTACTAAAAATGGTCTTTTAACAGCTTTACTGAGTGTTTATGTAGGAGCAGTATATGGAATTTGTGTGATAGTTTTTAGTAAGATAAAGGGAAAGAAATACAATTCTGTTATACCTTATGGGCCATTTATATCAATTGGAGCATTGATAACAATTTTATTTGGAAGACAATTACTTGAATTTTACTTTTCTATACTTATGTAGATGATAGTTAAATTTAATGTAATTTTAATTTTTATAAAAGTGAATTAAAGTAATCAATAAGGACAATATTATTATTAACCCTACTACAGAGTACTGTAGACTATGGAGTATATAATAATAATTTCCTTATTTTTTGCATATTTGATAAATAAATCCTTATATATTTTTTGTGATGGAGTAAAGAAAAATTCGTATAATATGCTTTTTATTTACATAGTAACTGTAGTTTTATCTGTATTAATATATCTAAAATTTGGGATTAGTGCAGAATGTGTACAATACATAGTATTAATTCCATTTTTAATAATTATATCTATTATAGACTGCTACACAATATATGTATATGATATAACAATAGTTAGTGGTATAATAGTTCAAGGTGTAATTTTTTTAATCTTTTGCAATATAGTACAAATTGACTATATAAGTCATATATTTGGACTGGCAATAGGTTTTATTATACCTTATATTATTGCTAAATTTACAAAAGGATTAGGCTATGGAGATGTAGGTCTCTATAGCTTATGTTGCTTTGCATTGGGAAATAATTATGGATTTTATGTGATAGTTTTATCATTTATTTTAGCATTTTTATTTTTTGTTATTTTATATGGAATTAAAATTTTTAAAAATATAAATATCAAAAAACAAATTCCTTTTACACCATTTATTTCTCTAGCGACAATTATAATAATATTTACAGAGTATAATATATTTGATTTTTATTATAGTTTGTTATATAAATTTCTATAACAGGAGGTAAAAAATGTACGTAGTAGTAGGGTTAGGAAATCCAGGAAAAAAATACGAAAAGACTAGACATAACGTTGGATTTGATGTCATAGATATTCTTGCAAAAGAATACAACATTAGTGTTACTAAAATAAAACACAAAGCTTTAATTGGCGAAGGTAGAGTAGGTACTGAAAAAGTATTACTAGTAAAACCACAAACTTATATGAATTTAAGTGGAGAAACATTAATAGATATATATAAATATTATAAGGTAGATTTAAATACTATAGTAGTAGTGTATGATGATATAGATTTAGATGTTGGAAAGATACGCATAAGAAAAAAAGGAAGTGGTGGTACTCATAATGGAATGAAATCTATAACGAAGTGTTTAGGTTCAAATGATTTCCCAAGAGTAAGAGTAGGTGTATCTAAGCCAGAAGTTGGCCAAGACTTAGCAGATTTTGTACTTTCTAGATTTAGAAAAGAAGAATCTGATAATATAAATGAAGCACTAGAAAAAGCGGCGTGTGCTGTTGACTCAATAATAAGAGAAAATATAGACATGTCTATGAATAAATACAATGGATAGTGAGAGGGAGATTTAAATGAATGATGTTTTTTTATATCCTTTGCAGAACTCAAAAGAGTATAAAGATATAATAAACTGCATAAAAAATACAAAAGGCTCATTATTGGTTAATGGACTTTTGCCAGTACAAAAACCTCATATATCATATTCTATGTTTAATGATTTGTCACGACAAATGATTTTTATCACAAGTAGTGATTTAGAAGCAAAAAAAGTATATGAAGATTTAAATTTTTATGTTGGGGATAAAGTCGAATATTTAGGATTTCAAGATATTTACTTTTATCATTTAGATGCAAAGGACAGAAACGAAGAAGCAAAAAAATTAAAGGTATTATTAAAACTAGCAAAGAAAGAAAAAATAATTTTAGTAACTTCTATTGAAGCAGTTTTAAGAAAATATATACCAAAACAAGTTTTACTTGATAGTGTATCTCATTACAAAGTGGGGGATAGTTTAGATTTAGAAAAATTAACTGAGAAGTTAGTTTCCTTAGGATATGAAAGAGTTTCAAAAATAGAGGGGTTTGGTCAATTTAGTATAAGAGGTGGAATTATTGACGTATTCTCACTTGAGTATACAAATCCGATTCGTATGGAATTATTTGATGATGAGATAGATTCCATACGAACTTTTGACGTATTTTCTCAAAAATCAATTGATAAGTTACAACAGTTCTCTATAACTCCTTCAAGAGAATTTATTTATCCAGAAAAAACTACAGATGCATTAGTTAGGTTAAAAAAGGAAACAACTAAAAATACTGATGAAGGAACCTTTCAAAATATAGAATATATATCAAGTAAGACTTATTTTGAAGGTGTAGAAAACTATATAGATTATATCTATCCAGAAGAAAACAAAAGTATATTTACTTATCTAGCAGATGATGCAATAGTATTTATCAATGATATAACAAGACTTAAGGAAAGATGTGAAAATTACTTAAATGAGTTTAGAGAAAATTACAAACTAAACCTTGAAAGAGGTTTGGCTGTTAAAAATCAAGGAAAACTATTATACCATTATACAGATTTGGAGTACCTAGTAAAAGACAAGTCTGTGGTCTTGAATTCACTATTACCAAAGTCTATAAATAACTTTTCTGTAAAATCCATAATAAATTTTGAAAGTAGAGAAGTACCTACATTTAATGGAAAAGTAGACTTACTTGTAGAAGAATTAAATCGGCTGAAATACAATGGTTATAAAATAATTTTGGCTACAAATACATTGGAAAGAGCAAATAAATTAGGAAAAGATTTATTGGATAAAGGCTTAGAAACGACTGTTTCTAAAGATAGAGATATTGAAATTAAATCTTCTCAAATTGTAATTGTACCTGCACATATAAATAGTGGTTTTCAGTATAAATCTATAAAATTTGTTGTTATAACAGATAATGAAATGATAGGTGTTTATAAAAGAGCCTCTAAGACTAGTAATAAAAAAGCCAAAAAAGGAAAGAAGATAGAGTCATTTTTAGATTTAAGCGTTGGAGATTATGTAGTACATGAAAATAGTGGTGTAGGTAGATACACAGGAATTGAACAGATTACAGTTAATGCAATCAAAAAAGATTACATGAAAATAGTTTACCAAGGTGGAGATAATTTATATGTACCAATAGACCAGATGGATAAAGTACAAAAATATATTGGTGCAGAGGTAGAAAAAGTTAAGTTAAATAAGCTTGGAACCAATGAGTGGACAAAGGCAAAGGCAAAAGTCAAAAAAGAAATTGAAGATATGACAAAAGACTTAATTGAACTCTATGCAAAACGTGAAAAGATACAAGGGTATAAGTTTTCAAAAGATACACCTTGGCAGGCAGAGTTTGAATCATTGTTTCCATATCAAGAAACAGAAGACCAATTAAAAGCAATAGAGGAAACTAAAAAGGATATGGAATCAAGTAAAGTAATGGATAGACTTGTCTGTGGAGACGTTGGCTATGGGAAAACAGAAGTAGCAATTAGAAGCATTTTTAAGGCATGTATGGACCAAAAACAGGTTGCAGTATTAGTTCCAACAACAATACTGGCTCAACAACATTACAATACATTTAAAGAAAGGTTTGAAAATTATCCTTTGAGAGTGGAAGTTTTAAGTAGATTCAAGACTCCAAAACAACAAAAGCAGATTATTGAAGATGCTAAAAAAGGGTTAGTAGATATTCTAATTGGTACTCATAGAATAATATCTAAAGATATAAATTTACCAAACTTGGGTCTTGTAGTTATTGATGAGGAGCAAAGATTTGGTGTAAAGCACAAAGAAGCTTTAAAGAAAATTAAATCTACAGTAGATGTGCTTACACTTTCAGCAACTCCTATACCAAGAACTCTACATATGTCTTTAAGTGGGATAAGAGATATGAGTGTTATAGAAGAACCCCCACAAGAAAGACATCCTGTAATAACATATGTTACTGAGAGTAAGGAAAGCGTAATTCAAGATGAAATAGAAAGAGAATTAAGTAGAGGTGGACAGGTATTCTTTGTATACAATCGAGTTGAGCATATTGAAGAAATGGCAAGTATGATTCAAAAGCTTGTCCCAGATGCTAGAGTAGCTGTTGCACATGGAAGAATGACTTCTAAATCACTAGAAAATATAATCTTAGGATTTTTAAATAAAGACTATGATGTGCTAGTATGTACTACAATAATAGAAACAGGTATGGATATATCCAATGCAAATACTATGATTATATACGATGCAGATAAAATGGGATTAGCTCAGTTATATCAGTTAAGAGGTAGGGTTGGAAGAAGTTCCAGACAAGGATATGCCTATCTCATGTATGAAAAAGATAAGACTTTAAGTGAAATAGCAGAAAAAAGATTAAAGGCTATTAGGGAATTTACAGAATTTGGCTCAGGTTTTAAAATAGCGATGAGAGACCTTGAAATCAGAGGGGCTGGAAATATTTTAGGTTCTCAACAACATGGTCATATGGCAGTTATAGGCTATGATTTATATGTCAAAATGCTTAATGATGCAATTAAAAAGGTTAAAGGTGAGCCTATTGTTGAAGAAATTGATGTTGAAATAGATTTAAGTGTAAATGCATATATTCCAGACAATTATATTAAGGATGAATTGATTAAGATTGAAATGTATAAGAAAATTGCTTCTATTGAAAATAGGGAAGATATGTTGGATATACAAGAAGAACTTGAAGATAGATTCTCTGATATACCTAAACCAGTACAAACACTACTTACAATAGCTTATATAAAATCGTTGTGTAAGATATTAAAAATAGAAAAAATTAGACAAGTAAAAGATGAAATATTATTAGTTCCAATAACAAAGTATAGAACTAAACAAAAAATAGGTTATAATATAGTTACAGAATTAGAAGAACTGTTAGAAAAAATGTGCAAGGTCAAATAACTTGTAAATTTAAGAAGGGATGTTTTAAATTTGAAAAAAGTAATAACGTTAGTAATAGCTATGATAGTTGTAGTATCAATAACAGCTTGTAGTGCAAGCACAGATGGAACTGTAGCAACAGTAAACGGTACAAAAATATCATCAGATGAATTTAAAAAAACTATAGCTCTTTATAAAGATTCTATGGAACAAACTTACGGAAAAGATATCTGGGACAAAGAAGTTGAAAAAGGAGTAAAGTATAAGGACAAGTTTAAAGACTTAATTCTTGAACAACTTATAACTACAGAAGTTATATATTCACAAGCTAAAAAAGATAACTTACTTCCTAAAAAAGAAGATGTTGAAAAAAGTTTTAAAGATTTAAAAGATGCTATGAGTAAAGATGAAAAATATAAAGAGCAACTTGAAAAATTAGGTATAGATGATACATTTTTAAAAGACCAACAAGAAAAAGATTTAGCTATGCAAAACTATCAAGCTAATTTTACTAAAGAAACTAAAATATCAGATGAAGAAATGAAAAAATACTATGATACACATAAAGATGAATTCAAAAAAGATGAGGTAGAAGCTTCTCATATTTTATTAAAAACAGTAGATGACAACAATAAACCACTTTCAGAAGAGAAAAAGGCAGAAGCTAAGAAAAAAGCTGAAGAAGCCCTTAAAGAAGTTAAATCAGGTGAAGATTTTGCAAAGGTTGCAAAGAAATATTCACAAGATGCTTCAGCAAGTGATGGTGGTAAATTAGGATTCTTCTCAAGAGGTCAAATGGTCGCTGAATTTGAAGAAGCAGCATTTTCTATGAAAAAGGGTGAAATATCTAACTTAGTTGAAACTCAATATGGATACCATATAATCAAAGTAACAGATAAAGTAAATGAACAAACACCATTTGAAGATTCTAAAGAAACTATAAAAGATCAATTATTAAAAAACAAATATCAAAAGAAAATAGAAAAATTAACTAAAGAAGCTAAAGTAGAAAAAGATGAAAAAGTAATAAATACAATCACAATCTAAAAACTAAAAAAATAGTAATATGCTTAAAAAAGCTATATCTGGAGAAGATATAGCTTTTTTTGTATATTTTTCTTAACAATGGTAAAAATAAACTTAAAGTAATTTATGGAGGGATTAAAAAATATGAAAGCAACAGGTATAGTTAGAAGAATAGATGATCTTGGAAGGGTAGTTATCCCAAAGGAGATAAGAAAGACATTAAGAATTAGAGAAGGAGATCCTTTAGAGATATTCACAGCAAAAGATGGAGAAGTCATACTTAAAAAATACTCTCCAATAGGAGAATTAAATGAATTCTCCCAAGAATATGCTGAAACATTAGCAGAAGTATTAGGATATGGTGTATTAATAACCGATTTAGATTCTATAATAGCTGTATCTAAACTTCCTAAAAAAGATTATAAAGAAAAAAGTATAAGTGATGAGTTAGAAGCAATAATAAGTGAAAGAACAGTAAAGTACTCAAAAGATAAAAATATTTTACCTTTATTTAAAGAAGACCAAAAGGAATATATTAGTCAAGTTATTATGCCTATAATTAGTGCATCTGGTGACTGTATAGGTTCTATTGTAGTTGTTTCAAAAGATAAAGATACAATTGCAGAAAGTGAAGAAAAATCTTTAAAAATAGCTGCTAACTTTTTAGGAAAACAAGTTCAATAATTTTATCATAAAGACCTTTTACGTGAAGGTCTTTTGAAGTTTTTGTTTAAAATATTGAATATAGCATTAAAAATATGGTATATTAAAGTTTGTTATATAAACAGTATGGAGGTTATGTTATGAACAATAACAAAAACAAAGACTCCTTTTTAAAAGGAGCCCTTATACTTGGGCTAGCAGGTGTAATCGTAAAAATAATGGGTGGATTTTTTAGAATTCCCCTTGGGAACATGATTGGTTCAGAAGGAATGGGATACTATCAGGCGGCTTATCCTGTGTACACTCTATTTTTAACATTAGCTACTGCTGGATTCCCAACAGCTGTGGCAAAATTGGTTTCGGAAAAAGTTGCTATTGGAAATTATAAAGGTGCAAATAAGATATTTAAAGTATCGCATACAGTTTTATTTATAACTGGTATAATATCATTTTGTATATTGTTTTTTGGAGCCGACTACATAGTAACAAACATAATGAAAAATCCTGGTGCATTGTACTCTATGAAAGCTATTGCTCCAGCTTTATTATTTGTTCCAGCGATGTCAGCATATAGAGGATATTTTCAAGGTAGACAAGACATGACTAAGATTGCTGTGTCTCAAGTTGCAGAGCAATTTTTTAGAGTTGTATTAGGTCTTACTTTGGCCTACCTACTTATGAAAAGTTTTGGGCAAACTTTAGGAGCAGCAGGTGCTATATCAGGAGCTACAATAGGTTCAGTAGCATCTATGGTTTATCTGATGTTTGCTTATATGTTAGGAAGAAGAGAACGTAGAGCTGAGATAGATGCGAGTCAAAGGTTCAAGGATGAACAAGTTTCTTATATCTTTAAAAAGCTTTTAACAGTTGCTATTCCGATAACAATAGGTGCATCAGTAATGCCACTTGTAAATATGATAGATAATGTTATTGTAATAAGAAGACTTATGGAAGCAGGCTTTACATATAAAGTAGCAAATTCAATGTTTGGTCAATTGACAGGTATGGCAATGGCAACAATAAATTTACCAGCCGTTATAACAACTGCAATGAGTATGAGCTTAGTTCCAGCTATTTCTAAAGCATATGCATTAGGTAATAAATCAAAGGCTAGAAAAGATACTAAAAGTGCTGTTAAGGTGACTTTACTTATAGTATTACCTTGTGCGTTTGGTATGGCATCATTAGCGATACCAATAATGGGTCTTTTATTTCCACATGAGCCATCATCTGTAGGAACTATCTTGTTTACTCTTACTCCATGTGTACTGTTCCTAGGATTAATACAAACATTAACAGGTATAATTCAAGGAATGGGAAAACCCATAGTTCCCGTAATTGCTCTATGTGTGGGTATGTTATGTAAGATTGTTATAAGTTACACATTGACAGGTATACCAGATATCAATGTATTAGGTTCAGCTTTTGGAACAGTTACAGCATACTTTGTGGCAGCTATGATTAACTTATTATATGTTAAAAAATATATGAATGTAAAATTTCCTAAGAAGGAATTTATAATAAAACCATTTATAACAGTTATGACAATGTTTATAATGGTTAAGTTGAGTTATGGTGCTTTAGTTGGATTATTGGGCAATAGTCTATCTACAATAATCGCAATAGGTGTTGGTGGGATTGTATATGTAGTAGTTATTCTTGGAATAGGCGGAATTAAAAAAGAAGAGATATTAACTATGCCAAAAGGTGATAAATTATATAAATTGTTAAAAAAAGTTAAACTTATAAGATAATATAGGAATATATATGCAAATAAAGGAAATACTATACAAATAGTAAAGCTCCTTATTTGTATAATAATACAAAAATAAAGTGAAATTTGCTAATGGGAGTGATGTTATGGGTAAGATAAGTATTGTAGGGCTTGGACCAGGAGACTATTCTCTTATAAGCCAAGGTGTACTGGAATCTTTAAAAAACAGCCCTAGAGTCTTTTTTAGAACAGAGAAACATCCAATAATTGATAAACTTAAAGAAACTATACAATACACTTCTTTAGATTACTTTTATGAAAATGAGGAAAACTTTGAGAGTGTTTACTTAAAAATATCTGAATTTATTATAGAAGAATCTACAAAAGGTGATTTAGTATATGCGGTTCCTGGTCATCCAAGGGTCGCAGAAAAGACTGTAAGTATAATAGAGAGACTTGCCGATGAAAAGCACATAAAAGTGGAGATAGTACCTTCTATGAGCTTTGTAGACGCTATGTTTAACTATTTAGCTATAGACCCATCTGATGGATTTAAATTGATAGATGCCTTTGAGATAGAAAACTCATACATAGATTTAGATACAAGTATGATAATAACTCAAGTGTATGATAAATTTATAGCATCAAATGTAAAGTTAAAACTTATGGAATATTATGATTATAATCAAGAAGTATGTATAGTAAATGGAGCAGGTGTCAAAGATTTAGAAAGTAAAAAGTTTATAAAATTATGTGAATTAGACAGAAATGAAAACTTTTTTGACTATTTAACTAGCTTATATATACCCAAAAGTTCTAAAAAGATGTATAATACAGTACATGACTTAGAAATAATAGTTAATACATTAAGAAGTCCATCTGGATGTGAATGGGATAAAAAACAAACACATCAATCATTAAAAAATTCTGTTATAGAGGAAGCATATGAACTTTGTAATGCAATTGATAATAATGATATAGATGAAATGGTAGAAGAGCTAGGAGATGTTCTTTTACAAGTTATATTCCATTGTCAGATAGGTAATGAGGAAGGCTACTTTGATTTAAAAGAAGTGGTAAATGGTATATGCAAAAAATTAATTCATAGACATCCTCATATATTTAATGGTGTAAAACTAGATATGTCTAAGTTTGAAAAAACTTGGGAAGAGTTAAAGAAAGAAGAAAAAGGCGAAAGCACTGTAACAGATGGCCTTAGAAGAATACCAAAACATTTACCAGCTCTTATGAAGGCTAGTAAAGTTCAACATAAAGCAGCTCTTGTTGGCTTTGATTGGGACAATGTAGAAGATGTATTTAAAAAAATTGAAGAAGAATATCAGGAATTACTTGACGAACACAGGGTCGGGAATATAAAATACATAAAGGAAGAACTAGGCGATTTATTATTTTCGATAGTAAATCTAGCTAGATTTTTAGACATAGACTCAGGAGAAGCCTTGAACTGTACTACAGATAAATTCATAAATAGATTTGAGTTTGTAGAAAAAAGTGCAATGAATTTAAATAGAAAATTAGAAGACATGACACTTGAAGAGATGGATGAATTTTGGAATCAGGCTAAAAAACAATAAAATTGTGGAAGGAAATTTGTCAAAAATCTAGAACTTTTATCAGAAAGATAGGAGTCTATATTATAAACATTTTTAGGAGGTAAATATCGTGAATAAAGCTGAATTAGTATCAAAGATGGCAGAAAAAAGTGGATTAACAAAGAAGGAAGCAGAGGCTGCGTTAAACGCATTTATGAGTTCTGTTCAAGATGCACTAGTAAATAATGAAAAAGTTCAATTAGTTGGATTTGGAACATTTGAGACAAGAGAAAGAGCTGCTAGACAAGGAAGAAATCCAAGAGATCCAGAGCAAATTATAGATATACCAGCTTCTAAAGCACCAGTTTTCAAAGCTGGAAAAGGATTAAAGGATACAATAAATGGATAATTAGAAATCTTGTGAAAAAGTGTGGATAAATTTACCACACTTTTTCTATAGAGCTAAGGAAGGTGATAATTATGAGATTAGATAAGTTTTTAAAAGTATCTAGGATTATAAAGAGAAGAACTGTTGCTAAAGATGCATGTGATAAAGGAATTGTCACTATAAATGGAAAAGTCGCTAAATCTTCTTCAGAAGTGAATATTGGAGATACACTAGAAATACAATTTGGAGAGAAGAAGATGAAGTTTAAGATAAATGAAGTAAGAGAGCATGTATTAAAAAATGATGCAAAAGAAATGTACGAAATTTTAGAATAAAATTAATAGTCCTCTAGTATATTAATAGTAGTATTAGTGAAATATTTACTGGGGGGATATTATGGAACAGAACATAACTTTGAAAGATAGATCAAAGCTGGTTATTTCAGGAGTCGAGCACATATATTCTTTTAATGATAAAAGAGTAGAGCTTAAAACTTCTGTAGGCGAGATGGTGATTGAAGGCGAAAACCTAGATATGAGCAAGCTAAGTATAGACGAAAATATAATTAGCATAGATGGAACTATAAATTCTATGGTATATGCAAAGCCTAAAAAGCCACAAGAAAGTTTTTTGAAAAAGGTATTTAGATAGATGATACCTTTTACTCAAGATGTAAGTATTTTCTACGCTACTATTTATGGTGGAATACTCATAGGAGTGTTGTTTGATTTTTATAGAGGCCTGAGAGGGAGTTTTAAATTCATCAATTATTTTGCAATAATTTTTGATGTATTGTTTTGGTTTCTAGCAACCATTATAATATTTATAACAATAAACCTTACAGAGTTTTTTAATTTAAGATATTACCATTTTGTGGCTTTGTTTATTGGTTTTATTTTATACTATAACACCATAAGTAAAATTGTTTTATCAATTATCAATAAAATAATTCGTTTTGTGAGGAATTCTTTTAAAAAAGTTACACACTACATAGTCAGTTTTTTAAACAATTTGTATTACGTTATAATCTATTCACTACACCTACTATTTGATATTATATTTTATATACCAAACATATTTATGGCAACAAAAAAAAGTATAAAGAGAAAATCAAATAAAAAATCAAAAAACAAGAAAAAATCAAAATCTAAGAAAAAAACTAAAACTAAAAAAAGGGTGTAGGAAAAATGAACTTAAGAAAAAAATTTTCAGGACAAATTATTGTTATCAGTTTATTTTTAGGAATATCAATTTTTAGTATAATGACAGGATTTGTATTTGAGTACGAAAAAGCTAAAGAATATAAAACAGAAATAGCAAGTCTAAATAAACAATTAAAAAAGACTGAAATACAAATAAACAGCTTAAAGAAAGATGAAAAATCATATGAAGGAGACTTAGAAGAAATAGCTAGAAAAAGGTTAAACATGGTAAAGCCTAATGAAACCGTTTATGTAGATATAAATCGCTGATTAAAACTGGCTAATAAGTCTACAAGAATATTGATTTTAAAATTTAAGATTAAATAAAAAAGTCATTCAGTTTAAGGATGACTTTTTATTTTGATTAAGGAGGAATTTTATAATGAAAATAGGAGCTATTGATATTGGGACAAACTCAATGAGATTGTTGATAGTAGATTATGTAGATGGAAAACTTATAAATAGAAAAAAATTTGTTAATACAACTAGAATTGGGCAAGGCGTAGATAGCGAAGGATATATAAAGGAAGATGCGATTCAAAGAAATATAAAAGCATTAAAAGAATTCTCTGACAAGTGTAATGATGAAAAATGTGAAAATATTTATTGCATGGGGACATCTGCCCTTAGAGATAGTAAAAATGGAGATTACTTTGTTAAACTAGCAAAAGAAGAAGCTGGTATAGATGTTGATATAGTTACGGGTATAGAAGAATCAAATTTGGGCTTTAAAGGTGTTTTAGAAGGTATACAAGAGGATAATGATATTATTGTTATAGATATTGGAGGGGGTTCAACAGAGTTTATTGTAGGTGATTCAGATGGAATTAAGTTTAATAAAAGTGAAAATGTAGGAGCTCTTAGAATGACAGAGAAATTTTTAAAACACGATATCATTGAAAATGAAGAGTTTGAAGCTATGAGTTCATTTATATATAATGAAATTAGTGAGACTTTAAATTACATAAAAGAAAAGGGATTAAAAACTCTTATAGGTATAGGAGGTACAATCACATCATTGTCAGCAATGAATCAAGAATTAGAAATTTACTCTATGGAAAAAATACATAACAGTAAAATATGCAAAAAAGAAATAGAAGAAATTCTACAAAAATTAATAAAGATGACATTAAGTGATAAAAAGAACTTAAAAGGGCTACAAGAAAAACGTGCGGATATTATAACTGCTGGTGTAAAAATATTGAATATAATAATGGAAAAATTAGAAATAGAAGAAATAACCGTAAGTGAATACGATAATTTGGAAGGCCTAATATGTCAAAAGTCAAAAAAAATGTATTAATATTTTTTGATATTTGGAACCGATTATGACAAAAAAAATTACTCCTCTTTGTTACAATTCTTAATATAAACAAAAGAGGAGGTTTTTTTATGCAAAGAAGTGTAGCAGTTGTAAAGAACAAAACTGTAAAACCAAATGTCATAAAATTAATAAGCGGATATATTGATTTTACTACGGCGGCATTCGCCGTAATGGGATTTTTACTTAGTAGGTCTATTATAGTAGACTCTGTAGCTCCTTTAGGAATTGCCTTTTTTATATGTGCATCAAAGATTGATAAGTATAAGATACCTGTATTTATATCAACATTAATAGGAATATTGTTATCATTCAATGATTTTGGAAATGTAGCAAAATATGCTGTGTGCCTTACAATATTTATGGCATTAAATAAGAAACTAAAACTATTAGATTCAATTGCCAAAATGGCGTTTATAGGTGCAATAGTATTACTTCCAATTTCCATGGGACAAGCTTTCTTTTCAGATAGGTGTGTATATAATCTGCTTGTTGCAGGTGTAGAAGCAATAATAATGTTTATATCTATATATGTATTTTCTTATGGTATAGGTTTAATGGCCAATGTCAACAATAGGATGTCTGTACGGACAGAAGAAGCCATATCAATAAGTTTACTGCTAACCTTTAGTATAATGGGGATAGGAGATATATCTTTGTTTGGAATATCTATAAGGACCATTTTGTCAACTGTATTGATATTACTGACCTCAATAGTAGGTGGAGCTACTATGGGAGCATCTAGTGGTGTAATTATTGGTGTGGCATCTATTTTAAATAATATGACATCAGCTATTTATATGGGTATATATTCTTTTTCAGGATTAATAAGTGGTGCATTTAATAAGATAAACAAATATTTCTGTATATTAGGATATATTCTAAGTTGGACAATAATATACCTATATACTTCTGGTATTACTTCAAACATGATGCAACTAAGAGATATATTGTTAGGGTGTTTGATAGTGCTTGTGTTGCCAGAAAGATTATTCAATAAGATTGAAAAATTAATAAAAAGTAATGTAGCTTCAAATGAAATTGTATACGATTATATTATGAGAAGCAAAAACTTAACGAATAGTCGATTAAATAGTATATATAAAACTTATGATGACCTTGCAGATACATTTGATAAGATAAGAGAAAAGGATAAAGTGTTAGACCAAAGAGACATAGCGAATGTAATAGATATGATTCATAATGATGAATGTAAAAGTTGTAGTATGAGAAGAATGTGTTGGGAATCAAGATTTAATCATACATACACTATGATATATAATATTCTTGAAAAAATTGAAGAGAAAGGAGAATTAAGTGTAAACGATATACCTAAAAATTTTAGAAAGGAATGTATGAAGCCAGAATCAATAGTGAAAATATCAAATCACTATTATAAAATGTTTGTATTAGATTATGATTGGAGTGTGAAGTTTTCAGAAAGTAGAAAATTAATAGCAAACCAGATAAGAAGTATTTCAAAATCAATTAAATCGCTGTCTCAGGACTTAGAGGGCGATATAATGTTGGATATAGAGAAAGAAAAAAATATATATGAACAATTAGAGAGATATGATATAACTGTTGATAAAGTAAGTTACTTAACAAAGAGTAACAGCGAATTTGAAATATCAATAGAAAAGAAGACTTGTAACGATGGTTGCATGTGTGAAAATAAAATTGTAGATATAATTTCAGACCTAGTAGGAGAGAATATGTCTGTTAGAAAAATAGGATGTCACTGTTTAGGAGGTAAATGTAAAGCAACATTTGTTAAGTCTCAAAAATATAAGGCTGTTACAGAAGTTTCAGCAATGTCTAGGGATGGACATATCCTTTGTGGAGATAATTACACATATATGGAGATAAATGATGGTAAATATATGATGGCTATAAGCGACGGTATGGGAAAGGGTAAAAAAGCTTATGAAGAGTCTTCTGCTACTATTGATATACTAGAAAAAATGATAGATGCAAAGATTAAAGATGAAATAGTCATAGATACTATAAATAATATGTTGTTATTAAAGTCTTCAGAAGAAATGTTTTCAACTCTCGATTTAGGTATTTTAGATTTAAAACGAGGTTGTTTAGAAACTATAAAGATGGGAGCATGTTCTACCTATATAAAAAGAGAGGATGGAGAAGTTGATTTAATATCATCATCATCTTTACCTGTTGGTATATTATCAGATGTAAAGATTGATAGAAAAAATGTAAAAGTTAAGGAAGGTGACTATGTTATAATGGTTTCTGATGGAATTGTAGATGCAGGAAGAAATAACAATTTAGGCGATAATTGGTTAATATATTTCTTAAAAAACATAGAAACTACTAATCCAAAGGAAATTTCAAATTTAATATTAGATAGAGCATTGGAGTTACAAGCGTTACAAATCGAAGATGACATGACTGTTCTAGTTACAAAAATATGTACAAAATAAAATTTATAAATTTCTGTGTATAATATGTGGATAACTTGTGTATAATATGTTAATAGACTTTTGAAAAAAGTAAAGTTATTAACAAAAAAAACGTATAAATCAACAAAATTTGTTGATAAGTATGGCATAAATGTTAATAAAATGTAAAAAAAGAAAAAATAAAAGCTATTATCAAAAGAGATTCATGTTGAAATAACTAAATTTCTAAGCAAGTAAAGCCTGTGAATATGTTGATTATTATGTGGATAACTATTAATTCGATATTTATTTATATAGTATGAATAATTGAATAATATATCTAAAAAAAGCCATCCTATTATTAAGTAAACTTATTGAAAGGATGGCTTTTTATGAATAGGAAATTGTGCAAAGCAATAATACCTTTATTTATCTCTATTTTTTGCATGTTAATAATAAGTATAAAAGCTGACCAAGGATATCAAAAAAATAATGATAGAGCAATTACTGTCATGAATAATGATACTGAAGATGATGCTGAAAAAAAACAAGAAATAGATTATGAAAAAACATGTTGGAATTTACAGTCTCTATTTAAAAGTGATGACCAATGGAAAAAAGAACTTAAGAGTTTTAATAAAGATACAAAAGAACTTAAAAATTACATAGGTAAAGTTACAAAGTCACCAACGCATTTGTCTTTTGCGTTAGATATCAAAGAGAAACTTGATATAAGATTAAATAAACTTTCTGCCTATGTAAAATTAAAACAAGATACTAATAAAAATTCATATAAATATTTAGATATGAGTGATAGTATGGGTAAATCTTATGGAGACTATATGGGGATTTGCTCAGATTTAGAGTTAGAGATATTAAAATTATCAAATAGAGATTATAAGAAGATTATTTCAAATAAAAATATAAATAGAAAATATGGTGTATATTTAAGAGATATAAGAAGAAATAAAGTACATTATTTGGATGATAAATCAGAAGATATTCTAAGTAAAGTGTCTTCAATAAGTAGTCTTCCAAGTCAAGTATATGAATTATTTAGAAATATGGATAGAAAAACTAATCTGACACCAGCTCAATATGCAAGTGAATTGGAATCTCCAGATAGAGAAAATAGAAAAAAAGCTTATCAAGATGAACTCATTACTTATAATGATAATATAAATACAATTGCGGGCTTGATTACTGGCCAAGTTAAAAAGAATATATTTTATTCTCAGGAAAGAGGTTATGAGTCGTCTTTAGAAATGTATTTAGAATCTGATAATGTAGATGAAAAAGTATACAATAATTTAATAAGAACTGTAAACAGTAATATGGATAGTTTACACAAATATATAGACTTAAGAAAAAAAGTCTTAAAGTTGGATAAGGTTCACTCATATGATATGTCTGTACCTATAGTTAAAGCTGTTGATAGTAATATCAACTATGAAAAGGCACAAAGTATAGTATATTCAGCATTATCACCTTTGGGAAAAGAATACAATGATGTGGTATACAAAGCGTTTAATGAAAAATGGATAGATGTTTATTCACATGAAAATAAAGTAAGTGGTGGATATTGCTTATCTGTCTATGAAAATCATCCATATATACTTTTAAATTATAATAATTCATTAGGCTCAGTTTCAACTTTATCACATGAATTAGGTCATGCTGTATATGAATATTTAAGTTCTAAGAATCAAAATTATTTTAATTCAAATCCATCTATATTTACTCATGAAGTTGCGTCTACTACTAATGAGGCATTGCTTTATGAGATGCTTATAAGAGAATCTAAAAGTAATGGAGAGAAAGCCTATTATATAACACAATATCTAGACTTAATAAAGGATACTCTTTATACACAAACTATGTATGCTGAATTTGAAAAAACTATACATGAATTAGTAGAAAAAGGAAAAAGTGTAAATGCATTAGTGTTAAACGATGCTTGGGGACAACTTCTTAAGAAGTATTATGGGCAAAACTATGAATTAGACCAATTATCTAAGGTCGGATGGGCAAGAATCCCACATTTTTATAATAGTTTTTATGTCTATAAATATGCTACAGGTTGTAGTGCAGGAGTGAGTTTCGCCCAAGATATACTAAAAAATGGATCAGATAATTATATAAATTTTCTTAAAAAAGGAAGCTCAGATTATCCAATAGACTTATTAAAAGGAAGTGGGATAAATTTAACTAATACAAAACCTATAGAAAATACAATCAAAAAATTTGACAGCTTGGTAGCAGAACTTGAAAAGCTATTATAAAAGATTTATTATAATCCACATGGAAAATATATTGAATTAATGTTAAAATATACTAAAAGTTTAAAGTCCTATTTTATAATAGGACTTTTTATCTATTAATTAGTGGGAGATGATTCTATGCAAGTTAAAGTTAAAAAAGCTGTAATACCAGCAGCAGGTTTAGGTACTAGATTTTTGCCAGCGACAAAGGCACAACCAAAAGAAATGTTACCAATAGTTGATAAACCAACTCTACAATACATAATAGAAGAGGCTGTAGCTTCAGGAATAGAGGAAATACTAATAATAACAGGCAGAAATAAAAAATCTATTGAAGACCACTTTGATAAATCTGTAGAATTAGAACTTGATTTAGAAAAAAAAGGTAAAAAAGAGTTGTTAGAAATAGTACAAAACATATCTAACATGATTAATATACATTATATAAGACAGAAAGAGCCAAAAGGACTGGGAGATGCGATTTATTGTGCTAGACACTTTATAGGTGATGAACCTTTTGCTGTAATGCTAGGAGATGACATTGTAGACAATGATGTGCCTTGTTTAAAACAATTAACAGACGCATATGAAGAGTATAGAACTACAATATTAGGTGTGCAAAAAGTGAATCCAGAAGATACTAATAAATATGGTATAATAGAAGCTAAAAATATAGAGGGCAGGGTTTATAAAGTAAAAGATATGGTAGAAAAACCAGAATCAGGAAAGGCACCTTCAAATATAGCTATTTTGGGTAGGTATATAATAACTCCTGAGATATTTGATATACTTAAGGATTTACCACCAGGTAAAGGTGGAGAAGTACAACTTACAGATGCTTTAAAAGTATTGTCTAAAAAAGAAGCCATGTATGCATATAACTTTGAGGGTAAGAGATATGATGTTGGTGATAAATTAGGATTTTTAGAAGCGACTGTCGATTTTGCTCTAAAGAAAGAAGACCTCAAGGAAGATTTTATTAAGTATTTAAGACATGTTTGTAATGAATTTGATAAAGATGTCAATGTGCTATACAATAATACAAATGAAGAAATAGATTCAGATAAGATTTGCGAAATTAAGGAGCTCGAAATTCAAAAATAATTAGGAAAGGTGATGTAGTGTGGCAAAATCAAGTCAAAAAAAGATTAATAGAATAATAGCTGTTGGGATTGTGGGTGTTCTTGTATTAACAAGTATAACAGCTGTTTTAAGTATGATTGCAGCTATGTTATAGAAATAAATAACTACTGTGGTGTACATAAATATAAAAACCATATATAACTTGATGTAGTCAAAAATTTACAGAATTCTAGTTATATATGGTTTTTAGAATTTATAAAGATAAAAAATAATTTTTATAACAGTTGCATATTTTAAGGGAAAATATTATTATAAGATATAAATATAGTGATAAATTTATAGAAGCGTGCTAAGATTGGACTTGAGATATAATAAATATAATGGATAATAATGTTTTAAATTTTATTTATTGACCATAATGTATAAATAGTGATATTATTAGACTTAACTGTTTGAATAAAACTTTTCTTTTTCATGCCTTCAATTTCCAAAAAAAGTATATATATAAATGAATATATAGATGAGGAGGATTTTTTTGATTTTAGATGATAAAGTATTAGAAGGATTGGGTAGTAAAACATTAGTTGAACTACGAGAAATAGCAAAAGAATTAAAAATAAAATCAATTACTACATATAAGAAAAATGAGCTAATTGAGATTATAAATTCTAAGAGCAAGAATGAAATAAAAACAAATGAGATAAAAGCAAATGAAGAAATTAAAGATAAAAATGAAAATATAAAAGAAGACATGAAAAATAGAAAAGAAAATATAGAGAACGAAAGCATAGAAAAAGAAGTTGAATATAAGAGCCCTGCCAAATCATATAACAAAAAAGAAATAGATAATCAGAATATTTCCCAAAGCCAAGATAACAGAAACCAAAAAAATGATTATAATAAGACATCAAATACAAATGATTACAATAAGGCATCAAATACATGTAATAGAATGGTCAGAAATAATAATAAAAACTATTATATGCCTAAACAAGTAGATGAATCTAAGATAGTAGATGAATTCAACACATCAAAGGAAGATGAAGTAGTCGGTGTACTTGAGATTTTACCAGATGGATTTGGTTTTTTAAGAGGCTCAAATTATTTATCTACTGAAGGAGATGTATATGTTTCACCATCTCAAATAAGAAGATTTAATATGAAAACAGGAGATAAGATTAAGGGTATAACTAGACATCCAAAAAGTGGAGAAAAGTTTAGAGCACTTTTATATGTTCAAAAGATAAATGATGAGAACCCTGATACAGCTATACAAAGAAATGCATTTGAGACATTGACACCAATCTTTCCAGAAGAACGACTTACACTGGAAACAAATAGAAATGAGATAGCTACAAGAATTATAGATTTAATTTCTCCTATAGGTAAAGGACAAAGAGGATTGATAGTTGCACCTCCAAAAGCTGGGAAAACAATTCTTTTAAAAAGTGTCGCAAACAGTATAGCTAAAAACCATCCAAATGTTGAACTTATAGTCCTTCTTATAGATGAAAGACCAGAGGAAGTTACTGATATGAAGGAATCTATTGAAGGAGATGTTATATATTCTACTTTTGACCAAGTATCAAGTCATCATGTTAAGGTTGCAGAAATGGTATTAAATAGAGCTCAAAGACTAGTTGAACACGGTAAAGATGTAGTAATCTTACTAGACAGTATAACTAGACTTGCAAGAGCATATAACCTTACAATATCTCCTACAGGTAGAACTTTATCTGGAGGTATTGACCCTGGTGCACTTCATGGACCTAAAAAATTCTTTGGAGCTGCCAGAAATATAAGACAAGGTGGTTCTTTGACAATACTAGGAACAGCACTAGTTGAAACTGGCTCTAGAATGGATGATGTAATTTTCGAGGAATTTAAAGGTACAGGAAATATGGAATTACACTTAGATAGAAAATTAGCTGAAAAAAGGATATTCCCTGCAATTGATATTTATAAGTCTGGGACAAGAAGAGATGACTTATTGCTTGATGATGAAGAAAAAACAGCTCTTTGGAGATTAAGAAGAGAAATGAGTAATAATTCAGTGATGGAAATTACAGATAAAGTCATTGAACTTATAAAAAGGACTAAAGACAATAAAGAATTTGTAAAATCGATAAAGAGTTTGTAAAATCAAGGAATAATTGTAAAAATAGATTATATAAAGTAATAGAAAAATCACTTGAATGGCATAATAAGTTGTGCTATAATAATGTAGTTGATAATGTAAAAAGAAAGTTAATATAATTAATTTTTTTAAATAAAGAGAAGAGGTGACTATAATGCAAAAGGAAATACAACCAAAATACAATCCAGTTGAAGTGCGTTGTGCTTGTGGGAACACATTTGTTGCTGGTTCAACTAAGGACGAAATAAAAGTTGAAATATGTTCAGAGTGCCATCCATTCTATACAGGAAAACAAAAGAACATAGAAAAAGGTGGAAGAATCGACAAATTCAAAAAAAGATTCAAAATGGACTAATTTTTATAAAAATGGAGTTGGAGGAAGCCAACTCCTATTTTATTACAAAAAAAGATTCATATTCTACTTTAAATTGTCTTTTTGTATTATAATAATAAATATGTTAAATCAAGTATTTAAAATGCAATTGAATGAGGTGAGTGGATGGGAAAACAATCTGTAGGTGGTCAAGCTGTTATTGAAGGCGTAATGATGCAATCAAAAGATAAAAGAGCTGTAGCTGTTAGAAAAAGTGACGGAGAAATAGCCTTAAAAGAAGATATAATAAAAAGTTGGGTAAGAGATAAGAATATAGATAAGATACCTTTTATTAGAGGTTCTTTTGTTATGATAGATACAATGATTCAAGGAATAAAGAGTTTGAACTTTTCTTCAGAGTTCTTTATGGAAGAAGCTGAAGAGGATAAATTTGATTTATTTATGAAGAAGATTTTTAAAGACAAGGCAAATGATATACTTATAGTATTTTCCTTGGTTGTAGCGATGATACTTTCTGCTGGTTTATTTATTTTTATACCTACACTAGTAGGAGGGGCCTTTTCTAAGGTAATACCTAGTGATTTTATGCTCAATTTAATAGAAGGTATTATAAGGATAGTTATATTATTTGCATATATAGTATTAATTTCTAGAAGTAAGGATATAGAAAGAGTATTTCAATATCATGGTGCAGAGCATAAATCTATATATTGTTATGAAAATAATTTGGAACTTACAGTAGAAAATGCTAGAAAATTTAAAAGGCTTCATCCTAGATGTGGTACAAATTTTTTATTTATAGTTATGGCTGTATCAATAATATTGTTTGCATTTTTTGGTTGGCCAAATCCAATACTTAGGATATTTATGAGAATCATATGTGTTCCTATAGTAGCAGGATTATCTTATGAAGTAATTAGAATTCTTGGAAGATATGACAATGGATTCACTAAGATTATTGCATATCCAGGTATGATGTTGCAATACTTTACAACTAAAGAGCCTGATGATGAGCAGTTAGAAGTAGCTTTAGAAGCATTAAAGGCAGTAGTAGATTAAAGAAAAGGGTATTTATTATGACGATAAAAGATATAATTATTAAATATTCAGAGGAATTTAAAGATATAAGTGATACTCCAAGACTAGATACAGAATTGTTATTACAAAAAGCATTAGGTGATGTTGATAGATTGTATATTCACTTAAATCTAAATAAGGAATTAGATGAAGAACAGAAAACAAAATTTATAGGTTTTGCAGAAGAAAGAATAAATGGAAGACCAATAGCATATATAGTTGAAAAGAGAGAGTTTATGGGGCTAGATTTCTTTGTTAAGGAAGGAGTATTAATCCCAAGACCAGATACAGAAACTTTAGTAGAAGAAATAATTGAAATATGTAAAGATAGAAAAAATGTAAGCATACTAGATATAGGTACTGGTTCAGGTGCTATTACAGTTAGTTTAGCAAAATACATTGAAAATTCCAATGTGACATCTTTTGATATATCAGAAATAGCTCTAGAAATAGGAAAGAAAAATGCTATTATAAATGAAGTTGATGAAAAAATAGAGTACATCAAATCAGATTTATTTACAGCATTAAATGATAGTAATATAAAATTTGATATTATAGTTTCAAATCCACCATATATAAAAAAGCAAGATATAGAAACATTACACACACAAGTTAAGGATTATGAGCCATATAATGCGCTTGAGGGTGGAGAAGATGGATTGGATTTTTATAGAAAAATAACAGAACGAGGAAAGAAATATTTAAATGAATGTGGAATATTAGCATATGAAGTTGGTCATAATCAAGCTGAAGATGTAATTAATATTATGAAAAGTAATGGATATAAACAAATATATACAAAGAAGGATATACAAGGCATTGATAGAGTTGTTATAGGCTACAATATATGATATAATCAACAATTGATATGTTACATTTAATCGAGGTGAAAGTATGTTAAAAAAATTAGAGGTATTGGAAGATACATATAAAGACTTAAGTGAAAAAATAGGTGATCCTGATGTAATAAATGATCAAAAAGTTTGGCAAAAGTATATAAAAGAACATGCTGACTTAGAGCCTATTGTCATGAAATACAGAGAGTATAAAAGTGTTTTAGATAGTATAAAGGACTCAAAAGAAATTTTACAAGAAGAGTCAGACGAAGAGTTAAGAGAATTAGCAAAAATGGAGTTATCTGAAATGGAAGAAAAAGTAACTCCAATAGAAGAAGAAATAAAAATACTACTATTACCTAAAGACCCTAACGATGATAAGAACGTTATAGTTGAAATTAGAGGTGGAGCTGGAGGAGATGAAGCAGCTCTATTTGCAGGTGATTTATTTAGAATGTATTCGAGATATGCTGAGAGAAGAAGATGGAAAATAGAATTATTAAGTGCTAGTGATACTGGAGTGGGTGGATATAAAGAAGTATCTTTTATGATAAAAGGTAAAGGAGCTTACTCAAGATTAAAGTATGAGTCTGGAGTTCATAGAGTTCAAAGGATACCATCAACTGAATCTGGTGGAAGAATACACACATCAACTTCTACTGTTGCAGTATTACCAGAAGTTGAAGATGTAGAAGTTGACATAAATCCAAATGACTTAAGAATAGACGTTTTCCGTTCTTCAGGTAATGGAGGGCAAAGTGTCAATACTACTGACTCTGCTGTTAGGGTAACACACATACCTACAGGTGAAGTAGTATCTTGCCAAGATGGAAAATCACAATTAAAAAATAAAGAGCAAGCTTTAAAAATATTAAAAGCTAGACTTTACGATAAAGCATTGGCAGAACAACACAAAGATATAGCAGCAGAAAGAAAAAGCCAAGTCGGAACTGGTGACAGATCAGAAAGAATAAGAACATATAATTTCCCTCAAGGTAGAATAAGTGACCATAGAATAAATTTAACTTTATATAAGCTAGATGCATTCTTAGATGGGGATATAGATGAAATGATAGACGCTTTAATTACTGTTGACCAAACAGAAAAAATGACTGCAATATAAGGAATGTTTTAAAAGAGCTGTTTCTTTCTAGAAATTATTTTCTATTTTGAAACAGCTATTTTGCATTTTAGGTCATGTTATCATATTCTACTGTATATAATTGTTATATACAAGTACAGGAGGGTTATATGATACTAAAAGTAACGATGATTGGACTTTTGGCAGGTGTTATAGGGACAGGATTAGGGGGAGTCATATCAGCTATCTTCAAAAGAGAAGTTGATAAATACCTAAATTTCTTTATGGGATTGTCTGGCGGAATAATGTTGGCTGTAGTAGTATTTGATTTAATGAAAGAATCTATGGATAAAATGGGAGTAATCAATACAGTTATATTTACATTTGTTGGAGCTCTCATAACTATGTACATAAAAACAAGATTGGATGTATCTGGAAGCATGGCATCTGGATATCTTATATTCATAAGTATATTACTACATAATTTACCAGAAGGATTAGCTATTGGTTCTTCTTTTATGTCAACTGAAAGTTTAGGTATCACTCTTGCTATAGTAATAGGTCTACATAATATACCAGAAGGGTTAGCTATGGCATTGGGTCTGGTATGTAATAAAATGAGGATGAGTAAAGTTATTTTATTTACAATAATAGCTGGATTACCTATGGGTCTAGGAAGTTTTTTAGGTGTTTATTTTGGAGGAGTATTTACTTCTCTTATAGGTGTATTTCTTGCTACAGCAGGAGGTACAATGATGTATGTTGTATTGGAAGAAATTTTTCCACACTCAAAAAGTGTGTATTGTATAGTTGGTTTTTTGTTAGGTACAATAATTGTAAACTATATCTAAAATTAAAATGAAAGCAGGCATACGAAAGATGAAGACTATTATAAGTAATATTGATATAAATAATATTGATTATGAGGAAATAAAAATACAAGCAAAACTTCTTAGAGAAGGTAAAACGGTTATTTTTCCAACTGAGACAGTATATGGATTAGGTGCAAATGCATTAGATGAAAATGCAGTAAAGAAGATTTATGAAGCTAAAGGAAGACCTAGTGATAATCCACTTATAGTCCATATTTATGAAAAAGAAGAAGTTTGTGATTTAGCTAAAGATATAAGTAATAAAGCTAAGCTTGTTATGGAAAAGCTTTGGCCAGGGCCTATAACCATAATACTAAATAAAAAAAATATAATTCCATATAGAACTAGTGGAGGGCTTGATACAGTTGCAATAAGAATGCCTTCTCATATTATTGCCAGGGCAATAATAAAAGAAGCAGGTGTACCTATTGCAGCTCCTTCTGCAAATATATCAGGGAGACCATCTCCAACAAAAGCGAAACATGTATATGAAGAAATGAATGGAAGAGTTGATGGAATAGTTTTAGGAGGAGATAGTAACTTTGGATTGGAATCGACTGTATTAGACCTTACAGGTGAGATTCCTATGATATTAAGACCTGGAAGTATAACTAAAGAAGTTTTAGAAGAACTTCTTGGCGAAGTAAGGCTTGACCCATCATTAAGTAAAAAAGAAGATAATCAAAAAGCCAAGGCTCCAGGAATGAAATACAAGCATTATTCACCAAATGCAGATGTATATATTATATCTGGAAAAAGAGAAAATGTAGCAACAAAGATTAATGATATGATAAAATCTAATAAAGAAAAAGGTCTAAAAACAGGTGTAATGTGTATTAGTAGAAATAAAGAGTTTTATAATGGAGAAGTAATAGATTTGGGAAGTACTCTTGAGGAAGTAGCAAGTAATTTGTTTGATGCTCTAATAGAAATGGATAAAAAAGGTATAGATGTCATATATTCAGAGGAATTTCCTAAGAGTGGTGTTGGACAAGCAATTATGAATAGATTACTTAAGTCAGCAGGATATAAAGTAATAAAAGCTTAAAAGGGAGTTGTGAAATATGAATATACTTATTGTATGCACAGGAAATACTTGTAGAAGTCCCATGGCTGAAGTTATATTAAAGAAAGTTATTGAAGAGTCTGGAAAAAATATTGAAGAATATTGTATATCTTCAGCAGGTATATCTACAGTGAATGGTATGGATGCTTCTAAAAACTCTATAGAAGCTTTAAAAGAACTTGGAATAGATTTATCAAAGCATAAAAGTAGAGTAATCACTAAAGATTTAATAGATAAATCAGATATTATACTAACAATGACTAAATCTCATAAAGAAATTTTAGTCCAAGCAGTTCCAAAATGCAAAGAAAAAGTGTATACTTTTAAAGGGTTCGCAAATCAGGATGAGTCAGATATATCTGACCCATTTGGTGGAAGTTTGGATACTTATAGAGATACTATGAAAGAAATAATATATTCTGTCAACAAAATAGTAAAAAATATATAAAATGGAGGATAAAGAAATGAAAATAGGATTAGGCTGTGACCATGGAGGATATAATTTAAAAAAAGAGATAATAAACTATTTAGAAGGAAAAGGTATTGAATGTGTAGATTATGGAACTAATAATGCTACAGATTCTGTTGATTATCCTGCTTATGGAGAAATAGTTGCAAATGCAGTTATAGATAAAGAGGTAGATTATGGAATATTATGCTGTGGTACAGGGATAGGTATATCTCTAGCTGCCAATAAAGTTCCTGGAATAAGATGTGCAGTTGTGTCAGATGTATTTTCTGCAAAAATGTCAAAAGCACATAATGACGCAAATATGTTGTCATTAGGTGAAAGAGTTTTAGGTAAAGGTTTAGCACTTGAAATAGTTGAGGCTTGGATTAGCACAGATTTTGAAGGTGATAGACATGCTAGAAGAGTAAATATGATTAAAGCAATAGAAGAAAAACATAATAAATAATAAAAATTACAGTTTTATCAGGAGGAATTATCAAAATGAGTAAAGTGGTAGAGACAAACCATCCATTAATACAACATAAATTAACTTTAATGAGAGATAAAAATACTGGTTCTAAGGATTTCAGAGAACTTTTAACTGAAATTGCAATGTTAATGGGATACGAAATAACAAAAGATATACCATTAAAAGATATAGAAATAGAGACGCCTATTCAAAAAACATCATCTAAAGTTGTTGCAGGTAAAAAATTAGCTATAATTCCAATTTTAAGAGCAGGGCTTGGAATGGTAGATGGATTAGTAAGTTTAATGCCAGCAGCAAAAGTTGGTCATGTAGGATTATATAGAGACCCAGAAACATTAAAACCAGTTGAATATTATTGTAAACTTCCTCAAGACATAGGAGAAAGAGATATAATAGTAGTTGACCCTATGCTTGCTACAGGAGGTTCTGCTGTTGCGGCAATAGATTTACTTAAATCTAAAGGAGCTAAAAGTATAAAATTAGCTAATTTAGTAGCTGCTCCAGAAGGAATACAAGAAGTACAAAAATATCATGATGATGTTGATATATATGTTGCATCAATTGATGAAAAATTAAATGAACATGGATATATAATTCCTGGGCTTGGTGATGCTGGAGACAGATTATTTGGAACTAAATAAAAATTAATAACTATAAATATTTATTGGGAACTTTCTTATATAGTAAAAATTATTTAATATAAGGAAGTTCCTTTTTATATGTATTTTCTCAGAATAAGAATTCTTGAATTGATAAATTTCTCGAATTGAGAATAAAAAGCTTTTACCAATTAAAAAAGAATGGCTATTTTACACGAGTTTATAACTTATTAATAATTTAAAATATGGCATGTTAGTTGCTTACGATTAAATTGATATGTATTAATTGAGTTTAAATTAAAATATTAATGATATTATTGGGAGTGATAATACATGACAAATTGTATAGTAGTAAGAGGAGCTGGAGATTTAGCAACAGCAGTTATATATAAATTACATAATAGTGGTTTTAAAGTGGTTGCATTAGAAATAGAGGAGCCTTTAGCTATACGAAGACAGGTTTCTTTTTGTGAGGCTGTCTATGAAAAAGAAGTTACTATTGAAGGTATAGAGTGTAAACTTTGTAAAAACGAAGACGAAATCGAAAAAACGTTATCTCAAGGTAAAGTAGCACTTATTGTAGACCCAAAAGGGGAAAAATTATCTAAGATAAATCCAGTTGTTTTGATTGACGGAATATTAGCCAAAAAAAATTTGGGTACAACTAAAGATATGGCTCCACTTACAATAGCTTTGGGACCTGGATTTTGTGCAGGAAAAGATGTTGATGTGGTCATAGAGACAATGAGAGGTCATAATCTAGGAAGAATAATAACTAGTGGTAGAGCTGAAAAAAATACAGGAATACCAGGTGCAATAAAAGGGATTTCCAAAGAAAGAGTAATGCACTCAGAACATAGTGGAATAATGGAAAATGTATGTAAGATAGGCGATATAGTTGAAAAGGGTGATTTACTTTGTTATATTAATGATTATGGAAAAAAATATGAAGTTAGAGCAACAATATCTGGAGTTCTTAGAGGATTACTAAAAGATGGAGCGAAAGTAAATAAAAATTTAAAAATATTAGACATAGACCCTAGAAAAGAGGAAGTTAAGAATGCTTTTACGATATCAGATAAAGCTAGATGTATAGCTGGAGGGGTTTTAGAAGCCATATTAAAAAATGGAATCTATCCAATAAATTAATTTATAATAAATAAGACTATTAATATTTCATTAAGGTGATATAATAAATTTAATAGATTAAGGAGAGCATATAACGGGTATTTAAAATTTAAATGGTAAAAATGCTCTTTTTTTATTGGACATTCAATTGACATGTGTATATAATATAAAAATAAGTATTTATTTAGGAAGAAATCTAATAAATATATATGAGACCAGTACATAAACAAAGAGGAGAAAAGTAAATTATGAGACCATCATGGGATGAATACTTTATGGAAATTGCAGAAGTGGTAAAAAAGCGTTCAACTTGTATTAGGAGACAAGTCGGAGCTGTTATTGTAAGAGATAAACAAATTCTAACAACTGGATATAATGGTTCCCCAAGAAATCTTGAACATTGTGAAAATATTGGATGTAAAAGACAGGAACTAAATATTCCTTCAGGAGAAAGACATGAACTGTGTAGGGCATTGCATGCTGAGCAAAATGCTATAATACAAGCAGCTCATAATGGTATTAGTGTAGCTGGAGCAACTTTATATGTTACTACAAGACCTTGTGTTTTGTGTGCAAAAATGTGCATAAATGCAGGCATATTGAAAATTGTTTATGAAGGTGATTATCCAGATGATATGTCTACAGAATTGTTAAAAGAAGCAGGAATAGAACTTATAAAATTCTAGTAGATAAATTTTTTAGTGAATAATTTTAGGGTGACAATAAATGATAAAATTTGACACTGAAATACATGCTCATGAAATGATTAAAAGAAAGTGTTTGAAAAATAATCAGATTAGTAGTAAGATATATTTTATAATTAAATAAATTTATTATATAGATTAATTACATGTTATTTATTTTGTAATAATGAGGGATACTATTTATGAGTAAAAAAAATACACATATGGAAATTGCAAAGCTGTTTAGTTTAATAAGTCAAATAGGATTGATGATTGTAATATCAATATTAGGATGTACTTTCTTAGGAAAATTTTTAGATAGTAAATTAAATACAAGTCCAGTTCTAACAATAATATTTTTACTGTTAGGGGTTGGAGGTGCTTTTAGTGGTGTTTATAAAACTCTAATAGTATATACACGAAGGAAGTGATATATTGGATATAAAATTACTTAACCAAGTAAGGTCAGTAACAAAGGGTATAGTAATATTTGATGTAATTTTAATTGTGCTAATGTTGATAACATCAACATTAAGTAAGCCAGTATTTTTAGGACTTATATTTGGCTCTATAATAGCTATGTTAAATTTTAGATTATTAGCAATATCACTAGAAAAAACAGTGTCATTGCCAGCTGGAAAAGCACAAGCTTATGCATCAGCACAATATACCATTAGGCTATTTATAATGGCAGTTGTTCTATTTGCTTCAGCTAAGGTTCCACATTTAAATATAATCGGAACAGCACTAGGATTATTGAGTACAAAGTTTGTCATATTATCAAAAAACTTTATAAATAAATTAAAGAGGAAGGAGGCGTAAGTATGAGTCAAGCGCATTATTATCTCATAGGAAACTTTAAAATTAGTGAAACAATACTAGTGAGTTGGGGAATAATGGCCTTTTTAGCGATAGCATCTTATTTTTTAACTAGAAATTTGAAAAAAGTTCCAACTAGTAAAGTTCAAATATTTTTGGAATTTGCAATAGGTGGTCTTGCTAAAATGGTTACAAATGTTATGGGTAAAAACACAGTAAAAAGAATGCCATATATGATACCATACATAGGAAGTTTGTTTTTATTTTTCGCGTGCTCAAATTTAAGCCCATTACTTGGATTAAGATCACCAACAACTGACCTAGATACAACTGCTGCATGGGCAATGATTACATTTTTTATGATTTATTTTGCAGGAGTTAAATTTAAAGGAGTATCATACTTTAAAGAATTGGCTCAACCACTTGCCATAATGTTACCAATTAATATTATAGGTGAGTTAGCTAGACCAATATCATTAAGTTTCCGTCCATTTGGAAATATTTTAGGTGGAACAATTATAATGGGTCTATTTTATCAACTTTTAGGTTTTATATCTAGTCTAATACCAGGATTATCAATACCGATTGGACAGATATTAATACCAGTTCCATTACACTTGTACTTCGATTTATTTGCAGGATTGTTACAAGCATATATATTCATAATGCTAACAATGGTGTTTATATCAAGTGCAGGGGAATTAGATTAAGAAATCAACTTATATTAAGATAAAAAATAAAAAACAATTTAAATTTTTAAATTTTAAGGAGGAAATAATTATGGAAACAGCAATAGTAGCGGCAGCATCAGCAATAGGAGCAGGAATAGCAGTTGCAACAGGTATAGGTGCAGGAATTGGTCAAGGTGTAGCAGCAGGTAAGGCAGCAGAAGCAGTAGGAAATCAACCAGAAGCTAAAGGTGATATAACTTCAACTTTATTACTAGGTGTTGCTATAGCAGAGTCTTCAGCAATATATGGCTTGGTTGTATCAATAATACTTCTATTCGTAAATCCATTCTTCAAATACTTAGGAATGTAGATTTAGTCCTTAAATATTTTGAGATAGGTTTTATAGATAAATCATCTCAAACTTATAATCATGAGATGAATTTTATCATCTCGTGATTATAAGTAGTTATGATTTATGGAAAGGAGGATAATTATGGAAAAAGCACTAGTAGGTATAACATGGGAATTTGTATTCCAAATTGTTAATACTTTTATAATATTTTTACTTCTAAGAAAGCTTTTATTTAAGCCAGTTTTAAATATAATCCAATCAAGAGAAAATGATATTAAAAATGACTTAGCAGAAGGCGAAAAAGCAAAAACTGAAGGATTGGCGCTAAAAAAAGAATATGAGTCAAAAATCAATTTTGCTAAAGATGAAGGTCAAGAAATCATAAAACAAGCAACTATAAGAGCAGAGAAAAAATCAGATGACATAATAAGTACTGCAAAACAAGATGCTCTTGATATAAAAGATAAAGCAAGCAAAGATATAGAACAAGAAAAACAAAAGGTTATGAATGAAATTAAAAGTGATATATCAAATATAGCACTACTTGCGGCATCTAAAGTTATTGAAAAAGATTTAGATAAATCTAAACATGAAGAATTGATAGAAAACTTTATAAAAGAGGTAGGGGAGGCTAAATGATAAACGTAGTAGCAAATAGATATGCCGAAGCCCTATTTCAATTAGGAGAAGAAGAAAATTCAACTGATATATTATTTAAAGAATTAGAAAAAGTAGTAGATATGATGACTAAAGTTAGCAAAGATTTCTACAAAGTTTTAAAATCACCATTAGTTTCAAAATCAGAAAAGAAAAACTTGGTAGAAATCATTTTTGATAAGGAAGTAAGTTCTAACATAAAAAACTTCTTAAAAGTTTTAGTAGATAAAGACAGAATAGCGTTTTTGGAAGACATAGAGTTAGCTTATAAAGACTTATTAAATAAGAAAAATAATATAACTGATGGTGTTGCAATAAGTGCGATTCCAATGAGTGAAACAGATATTAAAGAACTTGAAGTTAAACTTTCAAACAAATACAACAAAAATGTTACTATAGAAAATGTAGTTGACAAGACTATACTAGGGGGAGTTCTAGTTAGAATTGGAAATGAGCAAATAGATGGCACTGTAAAAACTCGTCTAGATAAGATGAAAGAAAAGCTATCTGAAGTAATATCTTAAGAATGGCGGTGAACCCATGAACTTAAAACCTGAAGAAATAAGTTCTATAATTAAACAGCAAATAAAGAATTATGAGAATAAAGTTGAATTGACAGATACAGGTAGTGTTTTAACAGTTGGGGATGGTATAGCTAGTGTATATGGATTAGAAAAAGCTATGTCTGGTGAGTTACTAGAGTTCCCAGGTGAAGTATATGGTATGGCACTTAACTTAGAAGAAGAAGTAGTTGGAGCTGTTATACTTGGAGATGACAGTGGAATAAAAGAAGGCGATATAGTTAAGAGAACTGGAAGAATAGTTGAAGTTCCAGTTGGAGAAGCTTTAATAGGTAGAGTTGTAAACTCTCTAGGTCAGCCAATAGATGGAAAAGGACCTGTAGCTTGTACAAAAACTAGACCAGTTGAATCTGAAGCACCTGGTATAATAGATAGAAGATCTGTTTATGAGCCATTACAAACAGGTATAAAATCAATAGATTCAATGATACCAATTGGTAGAGGTCAGAGAGAGTTAATAATAGGTGACAGACAAACTGGTAAAACATCTATAGTTGTTGACACTATATTAAATCAAAAAGGAAAAGATGTTATCTGTATATATGTAGCAATTGGGCAAAAACGTTCTACTATAGCTCAATTAGTTAGTTCATTAGAAAAAGGTGGAGCTTTAGACTATACAATAATAGTTTCAGCAACAGCATCTGAATCAGCACCACTTCAATATATAGCACCATACGCTGGAGCAGCTATGGGTGAAGAATTTATGTACAATGGAAAACATGTGCTTATAGTATATGATGATTTAAGTAAACAAGCCGTTGCATATAGAGAAATGTCATTATTACTTAGAAGACCACCAGGACGTGAGGCATATCCTGGAGATGTATTCTACTTACATTCAAGATTACTTGAAAGAGCAGCTAAGTTATCTGATGAATTAGGAGGAGGCTCAATGACTGCCTTACCTATAATAGAAACTCAAGCTGGAGACGTTTCTGCATATATACCAACAAATGTTATATCTATAACAGATGGTCAAATATACTTACAACCAGAATTATTCTATTCAGGTGTAAGACCAGCAGTTGACCCTGGTATATCAGTATCAAGGGTTGGTGGTTCTGCGCAAATTAAGGCAATGAAAAAAGTTGCAGGTACATTAAAACTTGCATATTCACAATATAGAGAGCTTGCAGCATTCTCACAATTTGGTTCTGACTTAGATGAAGATACTAAAAAGAGACTTGCTCAAGGTGAAAGAATCGTTGAGATACTAAAACAAGGTGAGCATCAACCAATAAAAGTTGAAAATCAAGTTATGATAATATATGCTGTTATAAATAATCATTTGGAAGATATTCCAATAGATAATATAGCTAGATTTGAATCAGAATTGTATGCATTTGTAGATAATAATTATCTAGAAATATCAAGAAAAATATTAGATGGAGAAGACTTCACTCATGATTTAACAGATGCAATAAATGAATTTAAAGAAAAGTTTGTTGTTGAAGTATAATCCTTTTTAAAAAAGGAGGTAAATTAATTGGCAGGAGCTGGAATTAAAGCGATTAAAACACGTATGGGTAGTGTTGAAAGTACAAAACAAATAACTAAAGCAATGGAACTTGTTGCATCTTCTAAGCTTAGAAAAGCAAAAGAAAAAGCTGAAGATTCAAGGGAATACTTTAATACTTTGTACGATACAGTAAAGGATATTGCCCAAACAACACGTGGAGTTAGAAATGAATTTTTAAAAGTAAGAGAAGTAAAAAATAAATGCTATATAGTAGTGGCTGGTGATAGAGGTCTTGCAGGTGGATACAATTCCAATGTATTAAAGGAATCTGTATCTCACATGGAAGGAAAAAAAGAAACAGTTATCACAGTAGGAAAGAAGGCTTACGAGTTTTTTTCTAAGAGAAATTACAATATAGCAAAAGATATAAATAGTGTTGAAGCTTGTGGATATGAAGAAGCGATAGAAATTTCACAAACTGTTATTGACCTGTATAAAAAAGGTGAAGTAGATGAAGTTTATATAGCTTATACAAAATTTAAATCAGCTTTATTACAAGAAGTTGAAGTTTTAAAATTGCTTCCATTGGTGTTTGAAAAAGATACAGATGACCAAGCCATTGTAATAAAAGAAGAAAAACAAAATAAATCGAAAGTACAATATATACCATCAGCAGAAGCAGTCTTAAGTTATATTGTGCCTCAGTTTGTATCAGGTACAATATATGGTGGGATTTTAGAATCTTTTGCATCAGAGCAAGGAGCTAGAAGAACTGCGATGGAATCAGCCACAGATAATGCGAATGAAATGCTATCTAATTTAGAGTTAAGTTATAACAGAGCAAGACAGTCAGCTGTAACTCAAGAAATAACAGAGATAGTTGGTGGAGTTGAAGCTCTAAAATAGGGAGGTTAGGAAATGGCAAATGTAGGTGAAATAGTACAGATTGTAGGAGCTGTACTAGATGTTAAGTTTGATAATGAACAAAGCCTACCTAACTTATTAAATGCGTTAGTAATAAAGTTAGGAGATAAAGAAATAGTTGCAGAAGTTGCTCAACATATAGGTGATGATACAGTAAGATGTATCTCTATGAGTGCAACAGATGGACTTGTAAGAGGTATGGAAGTTGTAGATACAGGAGGACCAATAAGTGTTCCTGTTGGAGATGAAACTCTAGGTAGAATATTCAATGTTCTTGGAAAACCAGTTGATGGAAAGCCAGCTCCAAAGTCTGCGCCTAAGTTACCTATACATAGACCAGCACCAGCATATGACGAACTAGAAACTACAGCTGAAATACTAGAAACAGGTATTAAGGTAGTTGACTTGCTAGCACCATATCTAAAAGGTGGAAAAATAGGTCTATTTGGAGGAGCAGGAGTAGGAAAAACAGTTTTAATACAAGAACTTATAAACAATATTGCCAAGCAACATGGTGGTATTTCTGTATTCTCAGGTGTAGGAGAAAGAACAAGAGAAGGTAATGACCTTTATGGAGAAATGAGTGAGTCTGGAGTTATAAACAAGACAGCTCTAGTATTTGGTCAGATGAACGAGCCACCTGGAGCAAGAATGAGAGTTGCTTTAACTGGACTTACAATGGCAGAACATTTTAGAGATGAGCAAGGACAAGACGTTTTACTTTTCGTTGATAATATATTCCGTTTCACACAAGCTGGTTCAGAAGTTTCAGCACTTCTAGGACGTATGCCATCAGCCGTTGGTTACCAACCAACATTAGCTACTGAAATGGGTGCACTTCAAGAGAGAATAACATCAACTAAGAAAGGTTCAATAACATCTGTTCAAGCAGTATATGTACCAGCAGATGACTTAACTGACCCAGCACCAGCTACAACATTCTCTCACTTAGATGCAAAAACAGTTTTATCTAGACAAATATCATCACTTGGTATATACCCAGCGGTTGACCCTCTTGAATCTACATCAAGAATTCTTGACCCTAGTATAGTAGGAAAAGAACATTATGAAGTAGCCAGAGGAGTTCAATCAATACTTCAAAGATATAAAGAACTACAAGATATAATTGCCATACTTGGTATGGATGAATTATCTGATGAAGATAAGCTAATAGTTGCACGTGCTAGAAAAATACAAAGATTCTTATCTCAATCGTTTACAGTTGCAGAGCAATTTACAGGAAACCCAGGTCAATATGTTCCTGTTAAAGAAACTGTAAGAGGATTCAAAGAGATACTTGAAGGTAAACATGATGACTTACCAGAGTCAGCATTCCTGTTTGTAGGTACAATAGAAGATGCTGTTAAAAAAGCGAAGGGAAGTATGTAGTCATGGCTAGTGAATTTTCATTGAAAGTTGTAACTCCAAATGATACGTTTTATGATGGAGAAGTTGAAATGATAGTAGTTAGAACTACAAAGGGAGACAAAGGGGTATTGAAAGGTCATATACCGTTTGTTTCAGGCATACCTGTAGGAACTTTGAAGATAAAAAAAGATGGAAATTTTAAAGAAGCAAAAATATCAGAAGGATTTGTTAATGTAGACCAAAATAAAACTGTCATATTGACAGAATCTGCTGAATGGATTTAATAATTTAATATAAAACATGAAAAGTCATTTTTACTAAAATTATTTTTGGTCAAAATGACTTTTTTTATAATTTTGGTGTTAATAAAATAACAAAAAATAGAGTATAAAATATAGTGGAAGTGTAGTGACAGTAAATTCACAAAGTGTTTGAATTTACTGCAAAATTATGTTGCAATTAATAAGATAAAGAAGGTTTAGATAGATTATATAGAAGTGAAAAAATATTCATATAAGAAATCTATATAAAATTTTTATAAAATTTAAAAAATTTGCTTAGTTGTGTAGTATAATAAATAATATAATAGATTTACATAGATTATTTATTATAAATAATTTTAAAAGTTACAATTTTATTATAATGATTATTAAATTGGGATAA